>JBMTIF010000087.1:0-7732 GCA_049437045.1 Alphaproteobacteria bacterium
AAAGCTTGAGAGTGCAGGTGCAGCGAAAGCTTGAGAGTGCAGGTGCAGCGAAAGCTTGAGAGTGCAGGTGCAGCGAAAGCCGATGCAGTCCGCGCTTAGAAGTCGATGCAGCGGCCTTTGGATTGCCAGTCGCCAAAGGTTGTGGGCTCTTGGCCTTCGGGTCCGCCATCTTCGGGTTGGCGGGCTGCGGCCAGACCTTTAAAGACTTCATGCACGGGACGCATGTCGCCGGCATCACCGGCCAGAGGTTTTTCCGGCTTGGCGTTGGTCGACTTCTGGACCACTGATGATTTGAATTCTGAACTCATGCAACGAAAGTAGTGTTTCTTGGCTCAAGGTAAAAGACCCCAAAAGGGCGCACGTCCTGCGCAGTCGGGTCGCGTAGACTATGCCCGTCTGACTGCTGCTCGAACGCTGGAAGCGGTTCCGGCGGAAGGGCTGTCGCTGGATGAAGCCTTTAACCGCCAAGCCAAGGGATTATCGCCGCGGGACCGTGGTTTTGCGTGGCGGCTGGTGCGGATGGCCATGCGTCATCACGGGCCTTTGCTCCACCTGATGACTGAAGTGTTGGACAAGGGTCGTAGCGGCGTTCCGCCCTTTATTCAGGCTGTGATCCGTCTGGGGTTTACCGATTTGCTGCTGCTGGAGACACCGCCACACGCTGCTGTTTCATCGACGGTGAACCTGTTGGGCACACGATCCACACAGCGGTACCGGGGCATGGTCAACGCTGTTTTGAGGCGGGCAGATCGGGAGCGGGATGCGTTCATCGATATCTTGTCCAAGCAACCATCGCTTCCCCATTGGCTCGCTGATCGATGGCGGAAGCAGTGGGGAGAGGCGTGCGTGGCGCACTTTGACGCGCTGGCCCGACAGGAAGCGCCGCTGGATGTTTGCTTGGTGGATCCTGCGGTTCAGGCTCTGGACGGTGCCGAACGCCTTCCTACGGGGCAGTTTCGGTTCTTCGATGGCTTTCCCGCGTTTCAGGATAGCCCGGTGGGTACCGCCGGGAAGTGGTGGGTGCAGGACTTTGGCGCGCATGTTCCCATCGCTGCCCTGGGGGATTTGAGCGGTAAAGTCGCCATCGATCTTTGCTCAGCCCCGGGTGGAAAGACCTTGCAGCTGGCCCGGGCCGGAGCGGACGTCGTCTCGGTTGATAACAGCGGCCATCGGCTGGAGCGGGTCACACAAAACCTCGAACGCACGGGTTTGAAGGCGGCGGTGAAGAAGATTGACGTGCTGAAGTACAGCCATAAGCCCGTTGATCTGGTGGTGCTCGACGCGCCATGCAGCGCATCAGGCACCTTCCGCAAGAACCCCGAAGCACCGTGGCTGCGCTCGCCTACCACTTTGCTGGAGCATGTGAAGACACAAGCCAAAATGCTCGATAAAGCAGTGGAGTTGGTCAAGCCTGGCGGGGCGCTGCTCTATATTGTCTGCTCGCTGGAGCAGGAAGAGGGCGAGGGTCAGGTCCGCGCGTTTCTCGATCGGCAGTCCGGCGTTAGCCTTGATCCTTTTACCGCCGAAGACGCCTTGGGCCTGCCGCAAGCGCTGACTGCAGACGGTACGCTTCGAATACTACCAAGCCACTATGCAGAGAGCGGGGGCGTGGACGGATTTTTCGCGGCTCGATTCAAGGTCGCATAAGTGTCATTAAAGGGCGCACCCGAATGACTTGCTGGAACCTGACCTGTGACCACACCCCACAAACGCGCCCTTCTTTCCGTATCTGATAAAGCCGGCCTCGTGCCTTTTGCCCGTGCTCTTTCCCAAATGGGCTTTGAGCTTGTTTCGACGGGAGGCACAGCATCCCTGTTGGCCAATGAAGGTTTGGCGGTGACCAAGGTATCCGACGTGACCGGCTTTCCCGAGATCATGGGCGGGCGGGTCAAGACGCTGCACCCAAAGGTCCACGGCGGTTTGCTCGCCGATCAGGCCAACCCCGATCATATGCAAACGCTAGGTGAGCAGGGGATCGAGCCTTTCGGTTTGCTGGTTGTGAACCTCTATCCCTTTGCCTCGACGCTGGCTGCCGGTGCCGACTTTGCGACTTGTATCGAGAACATTGATATTGGTGGACCAGCGATGGTGCGGGCTTGCGCCAAGAACCATGCTTCCGTGCTGCCAGTCGTTGACCCGAGCGATTACGACCGTGTCATCGCGCTGATCGAGGCCGATGGACTGGATGGCCAGACGCGGCGCGGGTTCGCCGCCAAGGCCTTTGCTCATACCGCGCGCTATGATTCGCAGATCAGCCGCTGGTTGCAGGATGCCGAGAGAGGTTCCGGCTTCCCTGAGGAGCTGAGCTTTGCCGGTGCGAAGTCGCTCGAGCTGCGCTACGGCGAAAACCCCCACCAGAGCGCCGCGCTTTACTTGACTGCGGATGACCGTCCGGGGATTGCAACCGGTGAGCTGCTGCAGGGTAAGCCCTTGTCCTACAACAACCTCAACGACGCCGATGCGGCCTTTGAGCTGGTCTCTGAGTTCGATGACCCGGCTGTTGCGATCATCAAACACGCCAACCCATGCGGGGTTGCGCTTGGGGACGATCTCTATGGCGCTTACCGGCGTGCGCTGGCTTGCGATGAAACCTCAGCCTTTGGCGGCATTGTTGCCTGTAACCGCCCACTGGACGGTTCTGTGGCGGCAGCGATTACCGAAATCTTCACCGAAGTCGTGATTGCACCGGATGCCGATGATGCGGCACGCGCGGTTTTTGCGCAGAAGCCCAATCTGCGGCTGGTGCTGACCGGCGGCATGCCAGACCCGGCGGCCAAAGGTTTGACCGTGAAGTCGATTGCCGGCGGTTTGCTGGTTCAGTCCCGCGATGACGAACACGCGACCGTGGCGGATTTCAAAGCTGTAACCGCTCAAAAACCGGACCAGACCACGCTGAACAATCTTGCTTTTGCGCAGCGCGTGGCCAAGCACGTCAAATCAAACACCATCGTTCTGGTTGCGGGCGGGGCTACTTTGGGCATTGGTGCCGGGCAAATGAGCCGCGTCGATGCGGCCCACCTTGCGATCAAGAAAGCCGGGGAAGCTGGATTGGATGTTGCAGGTGCTGTTGCTGCCTCGGATGCGTTCTTCCCCTTTGCCGACGGGATCCAGGCGCTCATTGATGCGGGTGTCAGTGCCGTGGTTCAACCGGGCGGTTCCATGCGGGATGAGGATGTTATCGCCGCAGCAGATTCGGCAGGAATGGCCATGGTGTTCACGGGGACGCGACACTTCCGACACTAACCGAAACGGCGTAGGGTCATGGACTTTGGGGCCATCAACGCCTACCTACAGCCAGTTAAACACATAAAATATTCTTTGGGACAACAGACATCATGCTTCAGCGCTTCGCAAAAGCAGTCTTCGGTAATGCAAACGCCAAATACTTGCGCGGCCTTGAGTCCAAGGTCGAAGCCATCAATGCCCTTGAGGCTGAGTATGAGGCGCTAAGCGACAGTGCCCTCAAAGACAAGACCGCCGCGTTCAAGCAGCGGTTGGCTGATGGTGAGACGCTGGACGATCTCCTCGTTGAAGCCTTTGCCGCAGCTCGGGAAGCGGGCAAGCGGGCTTTGGGTCTGCGGATGTTCGACGTTCAGCTGATGGGTGCGATGGTCCTGCACGAAGGGCGTGTCGCGGAGATGAAGACCGGTGAAGGTAAAACCCTGACCGCAACTGCCGCTGCCTACCTGAACGCGCTGAGCGGTAAAGGCGTGCACATCATCACGGTCAACGAATACCTCGTGCTGCGAGACTCCGCTGACATGGGCAAGCTCTATCAGGCATTAGGCCTGACCACGGGTTACGTGACGGCGGGCATGGGGCTGGATCGCGGGGTTCTGACGCCGGGCGAGATCGATAACGCCAAGCGGCGCGGCTATGGCGCTGATGTAACTTACTCGATTGCAGCGGAAGTCGGTTTTGACCACTTGCGCGATCAGATGAAGCCATCCCGGGCTGACATGGTTCAGCGGGGCTTCAATTTTGTGATCGTGGATGAGGCTGACTCGGTTCTGATTGACGAAGCCCGGACGCCGCTGGTCATGTCTGGTCCTGCGGTCGATGTCTCCAACGTCTTCCGCGCGACTGACCTGATTGCGCAGGAATTGTCCGAAGAAGCCTATTCGGTCGATGAAAAGACCCGCAACATCCAGCTCACCGAAGAAGGTGTGCCAGAGCTTGAAGTGATTCTGCGCCGGCGTGGTCTGTTGGGTGAGGATAGCGGCCTTTACCAGCCGGAGAACGTTGGCCTGCTGCACAACATCATGGCGTCCCTGCGCGCCCATCGCCTGTTCCACAAGGATCAGCACTACATGGTGCAAGGTGGTGAGATCGTGCTCATCAACGAGTTGACAGGCCGCGCGCAACCCGGTCGCCGCATGGGCGACGGCGCGCATCAGGCGCTGGAAGCGAAAGAAGGGCTGGCCATCAAGCCCGAGTCCACGACCATCGCCACCATCACCTATCAGAACTTCTTCCGCCAATACGCCAAGATTGCTGGCATGACCGGTACGGCACTGACCGAGGCGGCAGAATTCGAAGCCATCTACAACATGTTCGTGACGGCAGTTCCCACCAATCAACCAATGGTGCGCGAAGACCGTGATGACGTCATCTACCGCTTCGCCAACCAGAAGGTTCTGGCGATTCTGGATGACGTGAAGGAAGCCCACGCCAAGGGGCAGCCGGTCCTGCTCGGTACCCCGACTGTCGAAAGCTCGGAAATGTACTCGGCCGCGCTCAAGGAAGCCGGGATCGAACACAACGTGCTTTCTGCGCGCCAGCATGAGCGGGAAGCCTTCACCATCGCCCAAGCCGGTGCACCCGGCGCGATTACCATCGCGACCTCCATGGCTGGACGCGGTACCGACATCCAGTTGGGCGGGAACTACGATTTTGCCTACGAAGAGGCGATCAAAGGCGTTCGTGACCCCGCTGAACAAGAAAAGATCGCAGAGCGCCTCAAGGCCGAGATCGATGCTGCGCGGCAGCAGGTTGTCGATGCCGGTGGTCTTTACGTTCTGGGAACGGAGCGGGGTGAGTCCCGCCGGGTTGATAACCAGCTGCGTGGCCGTTCAGGGCGTCAGGGCGACCCGGGTAAGTCCCGTTTCTATGTGTCTCTCGAAGACGACCTGATGCGTATTTTCGGTCAGGGGCTGGATACCTGGCTCAAGCGCTTTGGTATCGGTGACGACGAGGCGATCGAACATCAATGGATCACCAACGCCATCGCCAAAGCGCAGGAGCGTCGTGAGGGCTACAACTTCGATATTCGTAAGCAACTCATCCGCTACGATGACGTCTTGAACGATCAGCGTCAGGCTTACGCCGACCTGCGTGATGAAGTGCTGGACGAAGAGGATCTGACCGAAAAGCTTGAAGACATGCGGGAGAAAGCGACCGAAGATCTGGTTGCGCGTCACATCCCACCGTCCTCTTACCCCGCTCAGTGGGATCTGGAGGGTCTTGAGCGTGCCGTAACAGCCTTTGTCCCCGCCGGCTTGCCGATCCAGCAATGGGCAGCGGAAGACGGTGTTGACGACGAAGTCATCATCGACCGGACGCTGGAAGCCTTTGACAAGCACATGGCCGCCAAGGCAGCACAGATTGGCCCGGAAACCATGCGGGCAGCCGAGCGGCAGATTACACTGCGCGTGCTCGACCAGCTGTGGCGGGAGCATATCCAGAACATGATGCGCTTGCGCGAGGGGGTTTCCTTGCGTGCCTTTGGTCAGCGCGATCCGCTGGCTGAATACCGCCGCGATGGTTTCGAGATGTTTGACGGCATGCTGGAGCGGTATCGCAACTCAGTGGTTGTCGTGTTGGCGAACCTTGAAGTGCGTCAGCCAGAACCGGCTCAACAGCCGCAAGCGGCCCAAGTTGCAGCACCTGCAGCAGCAGCTGCACCGGGCGCAGCAGCGGCGGGGAAGCTGACGGAAGAACAAATGAAGACCACTAAGCGGAACGATCAGTGCCCATGTGGGTCAGGTAAGAAGTTTAAACACTGTCACGGATCGGTTTAAAAGTCGGTCCCTCTGCGGGGGTTTGCAAAAGCAAAACGGGGATGGAGCAACCGCTCCATCCCCGTTTTTTTGAAACATTGTCTGCAGACAAGATTTCTTAAGATCAGCCCTTGCCTGGGCCTTCAGCAGAACCTTCGCACTCAGCGAGGTTGTTAACGCCATCGGACGTCAGAACGCAGGAGCCGCTGGAAGAGCGTACAGCCTTGCCGTTGGAAGACATCACGTTGCATGCATTAGCTACAGCAGCGAATGCGAAAAGGGCTACGATGGAGCCAATGAGGGTTTTCATGTTTTCCGATCCCATTTTTAGTTTAACGGTAATGTTCCATAACACCATAAAATCCGCAATCTCAAGATATTTTGGATGTTTGACACTGTGGGGTTCAAACCTTGGAGTTCTTGCAACAGTCACCCTCCCAGTTTGCGTCCAATCTTGCCAAAACCGAGGCAAAACAGGAATTTTCGTCGGATAAGTCGGTGCCTTTCAGGTTATGGACGACTAAAGTGTCGTAATAACACAAAAGTTTAATTTAGCTGCGATTCGCTGCACGATTTGAGCTTAGACCCGCCACTTTTGAGTCCAAATCCTTGCATCACCCGCTTAAAGCCTCATCGAGTCCTGCAAGGGTTCGGTGGCCGAATCAACAGGATTTGACGCCCTCTTGGGGAGGGCGCCAAGGCACAAATGGGGTGGCCTAAAATGGATTTACGGGCTTACCATTGTGCTCGTTTCCGCTGATTTCGCGACTTCCAAGGTATTTGTATTTACACTCTCCGATTGTACGGGAGTTGCCCCCAATTGCATGCCCTTCGACCTTCACTTTGTAGTCCCAGGTGGTGGGGCAGAATACGCCATAGATCCGATGCTCCGGCGCGCCGGTTTCATCGTTATAGGCGTCACGGTATTCGAAGGGCTGAATGTTCGGATCGTGTGAAATAACGATTTCAATAGGGAAACTACCGCGTCCCTTCTGCAAATCACACTTGATCTTGAGAACCTCCAGCGTAGCTCGATCAACGTGCCCGGCGTGGAAACCTGTTGGGTATTTGTCACCGCGACAGATGACCCGATCCTTGATGATCTTGTGGTTTGTGTGCTTCAAGCCGTAGTCGACCTGTCCACAGGCTGATAAAAAAGTTGCGGCGCAGAATGCTACCAGTAGTCGTATAATCATGGGAAATCCCAAAAATGAAATGTCTTTCGGCTTTCCCCGCAAACATGAGGCCGTAATATAAAAATTGAGGTAAAAGGAATGAAATTCCCCCGTCTTTAGGATGGTTAGCGCCCGAATCCTCATCTCTGCCGGAATTGCCCAAGACTCGACAAAATACGGGAGTTTTCTCATAGGAATTCGTGTTTTTAGAGCAACAACAATTCACATATCCCAAAAATAGCGAATTATGTTCAAGACTTTCTCCTTCGTGAGGGTCAGAAAGCCTGTGTCGCGTCCTTATTCGAGGAACGCAACGGCCGGTTCTTCTTGTGCGAGAAGGCTGGCAACTTCCCTTGTGCGAGGGAAGAAGTCCTCTTTAACAAGAGGCGAAAACTAAATTGTTGAATCCATCTGGATGTGCGTCCGGGTGGTTCATATGGAGAAGAGAAAACATGAAAAAGTTCCTGATTGCGGGCTCTAGCCTCGCAGCAGTGGCTGCTGCTGGCTCCGCTGGCGCAGTAGACGTAACCCTCGGCGGCTCCATCGACATGGGCGTTG
>JBMTIF010000088.1:0-7697 GCA_049437045.1 Alphaproteobacteria bacterium
TTTTGCCTGTCTTGGCCTCAATATGATGACGCATCGGGATGAACCGATGCATGTTTACGGTCCCCCGGGTACAAGAGAGATTTTGAGCCACCTCATTACCGCCTGTGACATTCCACAGGCCATCGGGTTTGGCGTACCGGGCCAGACCTTACCCCACCCGCGCGACTTCATCGTTTGTCGCGATATCAGACCGGGTGAAGTGGTCGAAATTGACGCCATCCAAATCTCTTGCTGCGAAAACACCCATTATCGTGCTGAGGATAAATTCGGTGAAGATGGGCCCATATCGCTATCCTACAGGTTCAACGCGCCCGACCGGTCAATGGTGTTCACGGGCGATACCGGGCCTTGCAGAGCGCTCGAAGTCCTGGCTGAGGGGGCCGACCTGTTGGTGGGGGAGTTGATCGACGCTGACATCATCGTCAATCGCCTCCGCACCCAAAAGCAGGAAATGTCAGAGCAAGCGATCCAAAAGATGCGCCAACACTTTACCGAACATCACCTCACGCCCGAGGATCTGGGTGAACTTGCCGCTCGTGCGGGGGTTAAACAAGTTGTAGCGACCCACATTCCCTTCATGACGAAAAGTGCGGAGCAAGACGCTGAGTATGTAATCAGAATCTCAGCCAAATTCGCCGGTGGCGTCTCGATTTCAGAGGACTTGGGCGAATACTAAGTGCGCGCTTTAAGCGATTTCGCGGGCGACAAAGGAAAAGCCGCAGCGGTTCGTCACGTATCCAAATGCCGAAAAATACATGAATCCCTGCGCTGGCTTATTTGGAAGAAAGAGAGAATGAGATTGAAGAGGACGAAGAATGCCTGATCTCCTCGACTACCGTCTGATGGTCGCGCCCAATGGTGCCAGACGGACCACGGCCGATCATCCGGCTTTGCCTGTCACCTCTCTTGCTCTGGCGCAGACGGCTCGGGCTTGTCAGACTGCTGGTGCTTCGGCCATTCACGTTCATGTTCGGGACGACCAAGAGCGTCACAGCCTCGATGCTGGACGCTACCGAGACGCGGTTGCAGCCATTACAGAACAAGCACCAGGACTGGGTATTCAGATCACCACAGAAAGCGCTGGCATCTATCAGCCCGCAGCGCAGTTGATCTGCCTGACCGACGTGGTCCCGCAAGCGGCCAGTATTGCCATTCGGGAAATGGCCGCGGATCCATCGGTTGCTCAAACCGTTTACGCCTTCGCCGATGAAGCCAGCATTGAGGTTCAGCACATTGCCTATACGCCCGCCTGCGTGCAGCAACTTCGGGCTTGGCAGGAAACGGGCTTGGTCCGCCCCGATCAAAATCGAGTGCTGTTTGTTTTGGGCCAATACGCCCCGCCACGTGACGGCAGATTGGCAGATTTGGCCCCTCTGTTAGAGGCCTTGGGCGCAGGAGACTGGAAACCCAGTATTTGTGCCTTTGGTGCGCGGGAGCACCAATGCCTCCGCGCAGCTATGGCTCAAGGTTTTGGCGCAAGGATCGGTTTCGAGAACAGCATCAGCGACGAAAATGGCGTTCTCCACCGGGACAACGCCGCTTCCATTCGCGCCTTCCTCGGTCAGCTGAACCGCGCGCCAGATTAGTCGCGCTTGGTCCAACCCAGATTCAGCGGGTGCGCCTTCCTTTGTTCGTGCGCCTCGCCCTTGTGCTTTCCCGCTTCCCAACCCACTCGACTGAGAACTTTTTCAGCAAAATCAATGGACTCCTGATCCGTAACCGTCGCTATGGTATCGTTCCAGCGGTTCAGGAAGCCACCCGCAGCAATCACGGCCATGATTTCGATGATTTGCAAGTCGCTGAAGTGCTTTCGCATCTCAGCAAAGTGGCTTGCCTCAGTCGCGTTCGGGGATGAGCCTGCAGCGATGGCCAGATTCATGGCTGCCTTTTCGGCCTCAGTGTAGAAGTCGCTCTCTTCCAGATTCCAGATGGCGAGGATTTTTTCTTCGGACATCCCGAGCTGATTCAGGTGATAAGCGCCATGAGACTGACAGTGGCGACACCCACTGGCCATACTGGAAGCCAGAAAGACCAGTTGCTTCAGTTCCTTTTCAACCTCTCGACCGGCAAAGATGAATTGAAGAAATGAATTCCAGCCTTGGCGCAGCTCTGGCCAGTGCTCCATTTCAAGCTTTTGGCGATCTTTATACTGCTGTTCGCTCATGACCAATCTCCGTCCACGCTTTGTTTTCTGGTTATGAAAGGATGCATGTGTCATGCTCGATAGTCCAGAGCGGAAATGGCCGAAACGCCCTCAAACGGATCCCAAAGTATCTGCAAGAAAGAAGTTCTTGCAGAAAACCGCATTTATGCTTTTTTTTGGGATCCTAAAAATGAACGATTGCAAAGTCAGATAAGTAACTGAGCAGGGACTGAAACATGGCTGAAAAAGTCCTCGAGGCAACACGGGAGTACAACACGGCATTCCGGGATCGACTGGGTCTTGCTGATAAACCACTGCCCGAGGCAGCCAGTCGCGGGAAGATCGCAGACCTGCCTGAAGAGGGCATAAGCCGTCCCGATGGGGGATTGGCCTGGAGCCCTGCATGGTTTGATTTCTTGCAAGCCGAATGCCCCGACACAGTGAACCCGTCACTTTGGCGTCACGCTCAGTTGAATGCGATCAGCGGGTTGTTCGAAGTTGCTCAGGACGTCTGGCAGGTCAGGGCGGCGGACTATGCCAACATGACGATCATTGCGGGGAAAACCGGTTGGATCATTGTTGATCCACTCCTGACCCGAGAAACCGCGCAAGCATCCCTCAAACTGGTGAATGACACCTTGGGTTTTCGTCCGGTCTCAGCGGTTCTGGTGACCCATACCCATGCCGACCACTTTGGCGGTTTGGGCGGGGTGGTCGCTGAAGGGGATGACACACCCATTTACGTGCCTGAACACTTTATGGACTACGCCGGATCAGAGGGCGTGCTGGGTGGTAATCACACCTCGCGCCGGGCGGTCGATCAGTTTGGCCTCGCCCTGCCTATGGGGCCAGAAGGGCTAGTGGATGGAGGAATTGGCAAGACCGTCGCGCGGGGGTATCGCGGCTTTCGGCAACCAACGCATGAAATTGGTGATAGTGACGAACCGGTCTTGATCGACGGCGTAGCCTTTGAATTTCTCATGGCATCCGGCACCGAAGCACCGGCTGAATTTGCCTTCTTCCTCCCCGATCATTCGGTGCTGTGCATGGCGGAAGTCTGCACGCAGACACAGCACAATCTGCTGACCCCTCGCGGGGCAGAAGTACGCGATGCGCGCCTGTGGGCTCGGGTCATTGACCAGGCCCTGACCCGGTTCGGTGATCGAACCCACACCCTGATCAACTGCCATAACTGGCCGGTATTCGGGCAAAGTGAAGCGTGCGCTTTCATGCTCGAACAGCGGGATATCTACAAATACATCCACGACCAGACCCTCCGACTTGCCAACCACGGCATGACGATCAAAGAGGTGGGTCATGCGCTTGTTGAACCCGATTTTGCCTGTGAAGCCCTGCACGTTCGCGGCCTTTACGGAATGCTCTATTTCAACGCCCGAGCGGTCTATCAGAAATACTATGGTGCTTTTGATGGGCGTCCGGTCGACCTCAACCCATTGCCGCCCGAGGTCGAGGGGGAACGGTATCTGAAAGCTCTTGGCGGTGAACAGCGTGTGCTGGAACTGGCGCAAGAGGCTGTGGAACAAGACGAGTTGCAATGGGCGGCGACCTTGCTGAATCATGCGGTTTTTGCCGGAGACCCCAGCCCGGAAACCCGGGCCATGCTGAGCCTCGTCTACCGCAATATGGCCTATCGCGCAGAGAGTGGGATCGAGCGTAACATCTGTCTGGCCGGCGCGCAGGAGGTGGAGGACGGTGTAAAGGCGCTCCCCGCTGCGGGTGGTCGAAACAGCGAACTGGCGGCTACGCTCTCCTTGCAGGATTGGCTGGACGCCTACGCCATCCGTCTGAACCCGGACAAGGCAAGAGGTGTGGAGTTCAGCCTGCTGCTCCAGACGCCAGATGGGATGGCCCATGTTTGCCTTGCTCGACAGACTGAATTCGCGAGGATCATCGATTACCCCACCCCGGCCGATGTTACCGTGAAGGCATCGCGTGAGGCGCTGGAAGCCCGCATGAATGGTGAAGCTTCGCATATTCAACTGTCGGGTGAGGCCAGCCTTTTCGACCGCTGGATCGACCTGCACGACCGCTTTGATCTGTGGTTCAGGATTGCTACGCCATGAAGACCCTTGATTTTGATTTCGTGGTGGTTGGCGGCGGTGCTTCGGGCTGCGTGTTGGCCGCCCGGCTGGCGCAGGACACGAACGCGCGCGTGGCTTTGCTGGAGCGGGGAAAGGTCGATAGCAACAGGTGGATTCATATCCCAGCGACCTTCTTCAAGGCCATTCAAAGCCCAAACGTAACGGCAGAGATCTCTGAACCGGATCCGTCACTGGAAAACCGCCCCTTTCCCGTTCCGCAGGGCAACGTCCTTGGCGGCGGGACCTCCGTGAACGGCATGATTTACATGCGCGGTCAGGCTCGCGACTATGATGACTGGGCGGATCTCTACGGCTGCAAAGGTTGGCGCTTTGAAGACGTGCTTCCCGTGTTCAAACGTCAGGAGAAGAACACCAGACTGTCCGACCCTTACCACGGTACAGCCGGTGCTCTGGTGGTTGATGATCCCACGGAAAAGCACCCCGTAACGCAAAGAATCATCGATGCCGCAGTAGAGTTGGGCTTGCCACTGAATGATGACTTCAATGGCGCCAAACAGGAGGGCGTAGGATGGTATCAAGTGACGGCCCACAAGGGTCGCCGGCAATCAGCTGCCACCTGCTTTCTCAGACCTGCTCTGGGTCACGAAAACCTGACGCTGCTGACGGAGTTGGACGTTCAGAGGGTGCAGATTGTCAACCGACGGGCACAGGCCATCGAAGCTTTAGACAACGCGGGCAACCCTGTTTTGGTTAAGGCCAGCCGCGAAATCATCCTTTGCGCAGGCAGCTTCCAGACGCCCAAGATGCTTATGCTTTCCGGTATCGGCCCCGGAGAGCACCTGCTGCGTCACGGCATCAATGTGGTCCACGACGCCCCGGAAGTCGGCGCGAATTATCAGGATCATGTGGGTGCACCACTGACGGCGCGGCTGAAGCACGACATCGGGCTGCATGGCGCTGACAAAGGTCTGAAGTCACTCGGACACGGACTTAACTATCTGCTGTTCCGTCGCGGCTTGCTCACCACCAACCTGCTACAAGGCGGAGCCTGTGTGGACACCGATGGTGGCGGGCGCCCGGATGTTCAGTACAACATCGCACCCTTTGCCCCCGGTCGTCCCGGTATGCCGCCGCTGGATTTTCACGCTTTGCAGATCCACCCGATGACCATGCGGCCCAAAAGCCGTGGGCGATTGAGTCTTCGTTCCAATGAGCCGCAGGATGCGCTCCGCTTTCAGGCAGAAGCACTGGGTGACGACGCTGATCTCGCGACGCTGCGACGCGGGGTTCGACTGGCGCGGGACATCCTCAATCAAGCCGGTCTGCGCGAGTTGGTCGCCGAAGAAGTCTGGCCCGGCCCCGGGGTCAGCGTGGCGGAGGGGTCAAACAATCTCGACGATGCAATCCGGGCGCAAGCACGTACAATCTACCATCCTTCCGGCACCTGTCGCATGGGCGGGGATGACAAGGCTGTACTTGATCCGCACTTGCGGGTTCGCGGTGTCGATGGGCTGCGGGTCGCTGATTGCTCGATCATGCCCGCCTTGACCTCGGGCAATACCGGCGCACCAACAATGATGATTGCTGATCGCTGCGCCGATTTCATTCAGGCCGACCCGGGCTGAAAGCCGGTTCAGCCAAGCCTGCAAGCCCGGGTCAATTGAAGTCAAAAAAGCCGGTAGTCGGGTGAAACTCGATCCAGGATCGGACGTATTGCTGATAACTCTGCAACTGGCTCAGCTGTTTGCCCTGCATCTCGCCCGCCACGCAGACGCCAAACCAGTCCCACTGGGAGCCGGTCTGGGTATCCGACATCCCGGCTTCTGAAACCGCAAAGTCGAGCACTTGCCCCTCACAATCGCGACTGTAAACGAAAGCTGAGGTTTTCGCTGTATCGGTGACCAGAACGACAGGAGTACTCCCGACCTCATCGTTTACCACACCACGGCCTTTGAGCTGATCAAGGTCATAGCCTTTGGCCTCACCACCCAATTCAAGCCCGATAACCATGGCTGGCGTTTCCTGCATGTGCCATGCGGGCTTGGTCGCTTCAAAATTGTGGAGCTTGGCGACAAAGGTATAGGGACGGGTGAACTTGGGATCGTACTGAAGCACCTTGCTGTCCGGATGCTTCTGCAACCAGTTGCCCAGCGTCATCTGCTCAAAGCCTACGTCTTCGAGAACGCGGCCCTTGAGCTTGCCTTTCGCAGCTTCCCCGGTCTCTTGCCGCCACCAAGTGCCTGTCTGATTATCTTCAAAGGTCGCGTTGAACGAAATCGCGCCGACCAGTGTGAAATCGAGTGTCATACCGTCAACATTCAGGTCATAGACCCGTCCACTCCGGCATAGTCCACAGTAGGTCACCCACACGGGCAAGTCGCCGATGCTGTCCACGATTTGATGGTGGAAAGTCACCATGTTCACGGGGAAAGCCTTCTGCTCTCCGCCGTGGTCCAGACCAATCACCTGAAGCTGCAGATCGACCTGGTTGTCTTCCGCGCCAACAAAGACCTTTTCCTTGAGCCCGGGAAACTTCTTACGCCCTGTCCAATAGTGTGTGAACAGCCAGTAAACCCCATACCAGAGGAGACCAAGCGGGATCGCTACCGCGACCATGATCCACCGAGCGCCATTGGGTGACAGCACTAAAATAGAGAGCAGCGCTACAAGGAAAATGAACCGCAAGAAGCGGATATTGGACCACATGAAGTATGCCAGATGCATCTGCCCCGGCAATTTCTGCAGGATGGGTGGCGTTCCGTTTGCGCTCAAGCCCTTGATCAGGTCAACGAAGATCAGCCCCAAAAAGGAAAGGACAAAGAGTGAAAGAAACATGTCAGCCTCGGGGTCTTGCACAAGGGTTCAACCCGCTCAAAAAACGGGCCTTTTTCAGAACCTCAACTTGGCCCTTGTCTGTGCATTAGTATATCCAAAAATATTGGTTTATCTGGATTTTGCGCGCGCGCGTGTCGTTCAGTTAACGGAAAGCAGAACAAAAAGGTCTACGCGAGCTTTAGCGGCGTACCTATCTCTCCAGTTCCAGGCTCATCACAGACGCGAACACCCATTTGAAAAGCCCGTGCCCGCTGTTTACACTTTTGCTCAAACGCGCAGGGGGAGAGGCTGGGTGAAAACAGCATTGATCACAGGCGGAGCCAGTGGCTTGGGCCGGGCCCATGCTCTTCGGCTGGCCAGCGAAGGCTACGCTGTCGCCATCCTCGACATCAGCGAAGAAGGTCTGGTTGAAACTTCCAGACAGTCCGAAAACATCCACCCTTTCCTGTGCGACGTCACCGACCTCGAAGCCGTCCGCTCGGTTACCCAGAGTGTTATCAAAACTCATGGTCCGGTTGATCGTCTGGTCCACGGCCCAGCCATCATGCCGGGTGGTTTGCTGCTGGAAACCGAGGCCGAACTGATCTCACGAGTGATGCAAGTCAACTATTGCGGCATGGTCAACGTCTGTCAGACCATATTACCAGCGATGGTCC
>JBMTIF010000089.1:0-7660 GCA_049437045.1 Alphaproteobacteria bacterium
CAGATAACCAATATACGTAACACGTCAACAAATTGAGGGTGTCATGGGTCTGCGCTGGAAATCGACCAAGAACCGTCCCGTCCATCTCGGGTTCTTTCCCTTGGAAAAACTGGATCGAGTGGACGCGCCAATCGGCCTTGATGCGCTACGGCCCCTTGAACCGCTCAGCTTCACCCGTGCTGAAGACCCGGCGTCCATCGTCAATGCCATGGGCGAATACATGGGGATGCTCGACGCGGTTCGGATTGGCAACATCAACCCAACCAGGGCGATTTGCCCCGATGATCTGATCGAACGCGCCAACCACCTCAAGGCCTTTGGTTACTTTGGCGACGCGTCCATGATGGGAACTTGCGTGCTCGATCCCTCGGATCGGCTGGAACAGTCCTTCCGCAATCCCGATATCGACCGCCTCGCCCACCGATTGAAAACTGAACAGACCAAAACCCTCGCCGCCGGCATTGATGCCATTATGGCCGACCTCCGCGATAGCATGGCCGCGCCAGAAACGGGGATTGATGGCCATACCCACGTTCTGCTCTTCCTCTTCGCCCATCCCCGCACGCCCCGCAGGGATGAACAGGGCGCTGGTTGGATTCAGGCAGCGCAGGCCCAGCGCTCAGCCCTTCGCGCCAACGAAGGTGCGGCTGTCATGTCCAACTATCTCCGCTCTCTGGGGTATCAGGCGCGCAGCCATTCCGAGGCAACCTCGGACATCGATCTGCGTCGCGTCGCCGTTCGCGCTGGTCTGGCCGTTGTCCAAGGCGAAGAAATCCTACAGCCGCTGGTTCCAGACGGTTTTGGCCTTGCCGCTGTGACCACAGACTTCGCCTTTGCCACCGACTTACCGCTCAACCCCAACCAAAGCTGGCCCACCAGACTGGCCCCCAAAACAGCCTTCGCCCGGCGCGATTTTGTGCAAAGCGAACACCGCTTTGAAACCCTGAAGCGCACAGACGATACCACCACCTTTATCGACGAAGACCGCGTGGCGCGCGTGCCTAAGCGTACCGACATGTTTGCCCGTTCGATCTTTGGTGATCTTGGTAAAACCGTGCAGGACGCAGCAAAGAACGGGCGCTACATCACCCGCGCCCCCGTTTCCTACGCCCAGCGACGCGCCCTTGGGGCTTTTGTGCTGATCCAGAATGGTGATCCTGCCTCGGAAACCGCACCGGACACCAGCGACCCGGAATCCAACGCCGACAGGGTCAAGGCTGCGGCCTATTGGCTGGGCGCGGATGCTGTGGGCCTGTCACGCTGCCCGGATTGGAGTTACTACAGCCACGACGCGCGCGGGGATGAGATCACGCCCTACCACTCAGAGGCCATTTCGATCATCGTGGATCAGGGCTATGAGACCATGGAAGGCGCTTCGGGTGATGATTGGATCTCCGGCGCTCAGTCCATGCGGGCCTATCTGCGGTTTTCGCTGGTCGGCGGGGTACTGGCGCAGCATATCCGCGATTTGGGTTACGGCGCGCGGGCGCACACCGTCCTTGATGGCGAAGTGCTGCAGCCTCCGCTGTTGCTGCTCTCCGGCTTGGGTGAGGTCAGCCGGATTGGGGAAGTCATTCTCAACCCCTTCCTTGGCCCAAGGCTGAAATCCGGCGTCGTTACGACCAACATGCCACTGGCCCACGACCGCCCCATCGACTTCGGGCTCCAGAACTTCTGTGAAAGCTGCAACAAATGCGCGCGCGAATGTCCCAGCGGGGCCATCACCGCAGGCCCAAAACTCATGTTTAACGGCTACGAAATCTGGAAATCAGACAGCCAGCGCTGCACGAACTACCGCATCACGGTCCCCGGCGGGGCCATGTGTGGCCGATGCATGAAGACCTGTCCGTGGAACCTCGAAGGCCTGTTTACCGAAGCGCCGTTCCGATGGGCCGCGATGAACATTCCCACCGCCGCGCCTATGCTCGCCAAGCTCGATGACATGGTTGGAAACGGTGGCCTCAACCCCGTAAAGAAATGGTGGTGGGATCTGGAAATGGGCGCGGACGGCGGTTTCCGTCCGACAGAGGCCGAAGTCAACGCCCGCGATCTGCAAAAGGATCTGGACTTGAAGTACGAAGACCAGACCCTTGCCGTTTACCCCGCCAACCTTGCCCCGCCGCCGTGGCCCTACCCCTACCCAATGGACCGGGAAAAGGGGATTGAGGCTTATCAGGCCATGATAACCGCTGAGGCCTACAAGCTGCGACTGGCGCAAGGTGATACCGAAGGCCTCGCCCACGAATACAGCATTGATGGCGATGCACCCGTCTTGCCCGTCACCATCACCAAGGTCGAGGAAATGGCCCCCGGCCTGACCCGCTACGAGCTGAGCGACCCCGAGGGCAAACCACTGCCCGAATGGACCGCTGGCGCGCATATCGACATCGTGGTTGCGCCAGAGTTCTTGCGTCAATACAGCCTCGCCGGTGATCCGGCTGACCGCTCCAAGTACGTCATCGGCGTGCTGCGGGAGGACGCTGGCAAGGGCGGCTCCATCCTGCTGCACCGGATATTTAGCGAAGGCCGTAAAATCTTCATCTCCAAGCCCATCAACCACTTTCCGGTGGCTGAAACCAAGGGGAAGCATTGGCTCATGGGGGGCGGTATCGGGGTTACGCCCATGATAGCCATGGCCCATGAGCTTCATGCCCAAGGTCAGGATTTCGCCCTGCATTACAGCTTTTCCAAGCGGGTCGGCGCCGGCTTTCTAACCGAGCTTGAGCACGTGCCTTGGCGGGATCGCGTGACGCTCTATTGTTCCGAAGAAGGCACCCGCGCCGATCTTGACTCGCTGCTCGCTGCCTATAGCGCGGGCGATCATGTCTACACATGCGGCCCCGATGCTTATATGGAATCCGTTATGAACGCAGCCAGTGCGTTTCCCGAAGATGCCCGGCATCTGGAATACTTTGCCGTTCCGGAAGCCCCAGAATACGAAAACCACCCCTTCACCATCAAACTCGCCCGTGACGGTCGCAGCTTTGACGTACCGGAAGACAAGTCAGCAGCCGAAATCCTGCAATCCGCAGGCTTTAAAATCGACATCAAATGCTCGGACGGTATCTGCGGCGTTTGCAAGTGCGGTGTGTTGGAGGGTGAGGTCGAGCATCGCGACTACGTGCTGTCAAAAGCCCAACGTGAAAACCAGTTCATTTCCTGTCAGTCGCGAGCCAGCGAACCGGGCGGCACCCTGATCCTGGACCTCTAACCCTTTTGAAAGCCTTACATGACCAAAGACCACGCCATTTCCAGCATCACCGGCTATCACGCTCATGTTTATTTTGATGCAGACACCGTCGAGCAAGCCCGTCGGCTTTGCGAGGCGGCGCGAGACAAGTTTGGTGTGGTTATGGGGCGCGTACATGAAAAACCGGTGGGTCCGCACCCTATGTTTTCTTGCCAACTTGCTGCGAGTGTTGAGCAGTTTCACCAGCTCTTGCCGTGGTTGGCACTGAATAGAAATGATTTGATCGTATTTGCTCACCCGGAAACCGGCGATGATCTTTCTGACCATCGAGACCACGGAATTTGGCTTGGAACGGGAATGAACCTTGATCTGTCTATATTTACTTCCCTGCACCCATCTTGATTTTTTCTTGTGACTACTTAACTCTTTTTTTAGAAATTTCATAAAAGGGAAATTCCAAAACCTTGGCAATCAAGAAGAGCCACAGGACGTTACGAATGCTGGCCGTTGCGGTATCCACCGCAACTCTTGCAACAATGGCTGCAAAATTTTTGCAATTCATTGGGCAATACTTGGTTCTGGGCGATCTGTTCCTTGAATACGGATTGCGGAGTTTCTTTTTCCCAGGAACCATAGTGATGATCGTCGCCGGTATCTTGGCAAACTCGATCATGATCAGCACACAGGCCATGTCTTTCGACAATATCCTACGGACTTACGCTATAATCGGGACCCTCGCCGCCGCGATTCTGATTACCCACAGCGTGGTTACTCAAGCACCGATGCCGCGCATGATTGGCGATATTTTTGGCAGGCGGGATCAATCTGTGGTGCTGAGTGCACTTCTTCTGATCCCGATCAGCGCGGTTCCCATTGTCACCTATATTTTCGTGACCAATTGGGCCGGGCTCTGGTTATCTCGGGTCTTTCAGATCCAAATCAGCCGCGCCACAGCGAAGAACGAGCCATCGACTATCTAGGCGGACAAGGCGCACCCAATGCGTCCCATTGAAGGATAAAGCCAACCATCTCTTCAGCGGAGTAAGGCGCAGGCTCACGCCCTGGCCCCGGATCCCAGCCCCACAGCACCAAAGCGTCGTGACCAACGTGGTCAGCGACATCGTTCAGCGTCCGATTACCGTTAGCCGCGGGGTTCTTGATCTGCTCGCAGATTTCCTTGGAACTCCGCCCCGCCCATTGCATGTCAACGGGCGGCAAAACCCAGTGCGGCGCCCCCGGTGGGCCGTGGAGAATATCGGCGTTCCCGGTGCTGTGACAGGTGGAACAGGGCAAGCTCTCCGCCCCATCCCGACTGGCCCCAGCGTTAATGTTCATCCCATGAGCACGCGGCTCATTGCTGCCATAGTGCGGACCGGACCACAGGGGAATGTTATCCTCCCCCACGTGGCAGTTGCTACAGCGGGGGTGAGAAAGAACCTCGTGGATCTGCTGCCACAGCGCCAAACCCGCCGTGTCTGCGGATACAGCACCGCTTGTCCCCAGAGTGGCAAAACCGGCGAGCAGGCCAAAGATCATGCGTTTCATGCGTTTCAACCCGATCCTGCTTAGACGAAGTCTACGTGTTTATTCATGGGAAGCTCCCGCACACGGATGCCGGTTGCATCAAATATCGCATTGGCAAGCGCCGGCGGTGCAGCCGGCACTGGCGGTTCCCCCACCCCACGGATGGCCGAACCATTGTCCACGGCCTCAACGATGATGTCCGGTGCTTGATAGAGCCGCATGGCCTCATGCTGGTGATAGTTGGTCTGTTGCGCCATGCCGTCGGCATAGGTGATTTCGCTGTTCATCGCATGACCCAGCCCCCAGATGACCCCGCCCTGAACCAGATTTTCGAAGTTCAGCGGGTCAAGGACAACGCCCACATCCAGAGTGGTGTAAACGCGCTCGATCCTGATCCCCTTCGGCGTGTTCTCAACCTCCACAACCATCGCGACCGGAACACCAAAGCTCTCGACAAAGGCGACCCCGCGCCCGCGGTCCGGGCCAAGCGGTGCGCCCCAGTTGCTGAGTTCACCCACCCGCTCCAAAACCCGGCGATAGGGTTTGTAATCCATCAGTGCCAAACGCCCTTCCAACGGGTCTTGCCCCGCCAGCAGCAAAAGCTCATCCAGCGCGGAATCCGCGAAAAAGCCCGCCGTGGATGCCCCAACCGACCGCCACGAACTGGTTGGCGCCAGCTCTGGCACGCGATAACCGCGAACGCGGAAGTTATCGAGGGCATAGGGCTGGCTCCACGCGCCTGAGACAATCTCACTGTCCGGCCCCGGCACACTCAGCCCCATGCGCGCGCCTTGCGAGCTGACGGCAGACACGCTGGCGATGGACAGGTCCATGCTCTTCACCTGTCCGCCATCAACCACGCCCCGTGTCCGGGCCATAGTGATCTGACGGGGGTAGTCGTGGGCAAAATCCTCCTCGCGGGAGAAGGTCATCTTGATCGGTACGCCCTTCATGTGCTGTGCGATTTCTGCGGTGAGCTTGATGAATTCAAACTCCAGCCGATGCCCGAAACTGCCGCCCATGAATTGGTTGTAAAAGGTGATCTGCTCGGGCTTCATGCCCAGCGTATTGGCCACCTGCTGCAACAGGAAAGTCGGCAACTGGTGCCCCGCCCAGACTGTCGCGCCTTCGTCCTCGACCAGCACGATGGCATTCAGCGGTTCAAGCGGTTGGTGCGCAACGTAACCGGCGCGGTACTCTAAATCGACCGTTGGACCGGCGGCATTGGCCGCATCAGCATCACCAACGCTGAAATACTGCTGATCAAAGCGCTCGTCGGTGAAAGACGCTTCGACCTCTTTCCAATGGTCGTCCTGTTCAGCCGGATAAGGCGCATCCCCCCACTCGAATTCTATGGCGTCCAGTGCACGAAACGCGCGCCAGGTGTTGTCTGCGATAACCGCCACACCACCATTGACGGGCACCACCCGCTCGACCCCGCGCATGGCCTCCGCCGCCGTCGCGTCAAAGCTGTTCAATCCACCAAATTGGCGCGGATTGGTGCGGACAGCGGCGTATTTCATCCCCTCAACCGCCAGATCGATCCCGTATTTGAGCGTTCCTGTCGATTTTCCGGGGATGTCCAACCGCATCATATCCTTGCCCAGCAAGGTCCACTGGCTTGGATCGCGCAGTTCCACCGCGCCCACGGGACGAATATCAGCGGCGGCTTTAGCCAAAGCCGTGTAAGGAATTTCGCGGCCATCGGGCAGGATCACGCGCCCTCGCGCCGTCCGCAATTCACCAGTCGCGACGCCATAAATCGATGCCGCAGCGCGCTTGAGCGTCTCTCGCGCCGAAGCCCCGGCTGCGCGCAGTTTGACGAAGCTGTCAGGCATACTCGACGAACCGCCCGTCCCCATCGCCCCAAGCAGCTTGAACGCCGTTGTCATCACCCCCCGCATGAGGGTTGGCAGGGTGCCGTTATCGCGGCTGAGAAAGGGGGCAGCAGCACCGCCCAGAGCCCGGTTCCAGTACGCCGGAGCTGGCATCCCAAAGGAAACCTCAAAATCACCCCACTCAAGATCCATTTCTTCAGCGATCAGCGCCGCCTGAGTGGAAAGAACCCCCTGCCCCTTGTCCGCATGAGGCGCGATCAACGTGATCCCCTCCTCGGTGATGGTGATCCAGGCGTTAAAGGTCGCTTCACCCTCCGCAACCTGATCCTCCAAGGGGTTTTCATGCGGGTTTCGTACAGCCCAAATGCCAAAAGCAACCCCGCCTGTTACCGCGGCAGATGCCAGCAGGAATCCTCGACGCGCGATCTTTGCAACGGTTCCCATCAATCACGCTCCCCGCAGTTTTGCAGCCGCAGTCTTCACCGCTGCGCGGATGCGGGGATAGGTGCCGCACCGGCAGAGGTTCGCCGACATGGCCGCATCAATCTGCCCGTCACTCGGGTCCGGAACACGGGTGAGCAGGTCCGCAGCAGACATGATCTGCCCCGCCTGACAGTAGCCGCACTGGGCAACCTGATGCTCGATCCATGCTTCCTGCACCGCGTGCAGGTTATCGGGCGTCCCCAGCCCTTCAATCGTGGTCACGGCCCCTTTGAGGTCACCGACCTGTAACGAGCACGACCGGACAGCCTTGCCATCCACGTGAACGGTACAGGCACCACATTGCGCAATCCCGCAACCGTACTTGGGACCGGTAATGCCCAGCTCGTCTCGCAATACCCACAGCAAGGGCATTTCCGGCTCGACATCGACCTCATGGGCCTGCTTGTTGACGATCAGTTGCATCTTTCCATCCCCGGGAATCAGAGTGCGCTATCACGGTAATTTTGGGGCGCATCGGATCTCTGCCAAGACCCGCGCCTGCGCTTCAGGTAAACAACGGATTACCTTTTGTAAACGTTTGTTTACAAAAAATTCGAATTATTTTGCTTTCATCGCCCTCTTACAGCGATCAGGCATCAATCATTGTCTGCAAAGCCTGCGCGAG
>JBMTIF010000090.1:0-7507 GCA_049437045.1 Alphaproteobacteria bacterium
GACCGCTTTGGAGCAGCTATTGGAGGGGCGGGGGGTGCGATCCCGGATCACGCAGAAGACTTTGAGCAAGGGCGACCTGTTCAGTCGAAAGCTGCGAAGGATCGAAAGACTTCAGACATGAGACCTTCGGTGCTGGTTACAGGTGGCAGAGCGCCCGTTGCCTTGCACTGGTGTCGTTTATTCAGCGCGGCGAACTGGCGGGTCGTGGTCGCGGATAGCCTCAAATCTCCACTGGCGCGCTTCAGTCGGCTGGTTGACTGCTACGAACAGTTTCCCTCCCCTCAAGCCCGACCCAAAGCCTTTTCCGAGCGTGTTGAGCAAATCGTCGACTTCCATAAGATTGATGTCGTCCTGCCGACGTGTGAGGAGGTGTTTCATCTCGCCGCCGCAGCAGAAGGCAAAGCATGGGCAAGCAAGTTGTTTGCGCCGTCGCTCGAAACGCTATTAAGCCTGCACGATAAAGCCCGCTTCAACGCTCTGGTGGCCGAAATTGCGCCGTCGTTCGCGCCCGCTTTCCATCGGTTGGAAAGCCCGGCGCAGGTGGCAGCGGTGCCGGGCGATCATTGGGTTTTCAAACCCTGCTTTTCCCGCTTTGGCACGGAAACGGTGATTTGCCCAAGCATGGAGCAGCGTGCCCATATCCTGCCGACACCGGACGCGCCTTGGGTGGCTCAGTCTTACCTGCCCGGGGAAGAACTCTGTTGCTCAGCCATCGTGCATGAAGGGCGACTTGTTGCGATGCAGGCTTATCTCCCCGTCGTTCGGTTGCGGAATGGAACCGGGGCCGGGATTGCGTTTGAAGCGGCAGATGAGGCTCATCATTGGGCAATCGAACCAATGATCGCAGCTCTTGCGAAGGCGCTCAACATCACCGGACAGTTGTCCTTTGATTTTCGCAAAGATGCCGCTGGAAAGTTCAAAGTCTTGGAGTGTAATCCACGGAGCACCAGTGGCTTTCACTTCTTCGGCCCAAAGGGCGGTTTGGTTCAAGCTGTGGTAGAGGGCAGGGAAACGCTGGTCCGGGCACCCAAGGGGCGGTTCATGGGTGAGCGGTTGCCTACGCTGCTGATTGGCGGCTGGGCGGGTCTGCGCACAGCAGCACAATTGCGTTCACTCAGTCGCTGGCCGGGCGATACGCTCTCTCCTCTGGACCAGCTGCGATCCTTTGTTGAGCTGCTGCGGATTGCGCGCCAGAACAAATGTAGCGTCGAGGCTGCGTCCACCCTCGATATTAGGTGGAATTTCCTGCAAAAGCAGTAATTCACAAGGCACCTATTTTGGGTAGAGCCCGATTTCCCTTATGATGCTCCGGCAATCGATTGCGAGGTGGCGTCATGCAAAGGGTTTTGCAGATGATGAAAGCAGCGTGTGGCTGCTTACTGCTCAGTTTGGCTGGGTGTGCAACTCTGCCTGAAGGCACGCTTCCGCCGGATCTGAATTCTCCCAATGAAGCAATTATCGTAACGGCCTTGGGCGACGTTTCCTTTGCCACAAACCGTAACCTGCGTACGGCTGAGTCCAAAGGCGCATGGTCGCACTACACGCTTGCACTCCGACCTCTGCTCAATGGCAATTTTAACTTTGCCAATCTGGAATCTGTTGTCACCGATCAGTCACTGGGTAATCCGGTCGATAAGGAATTCGTTTTCCAGATGCACACAACAGGGCTGGCGCACCTCGTCGAAGATCTGAAGCTGAACTTGCTGTCCATTGCCAACAATCACACGGGCGACTTCGGTCGTGAAGGGCAGCTTGCCACCAGAAAAGCACTGTCTCGTTACAACGGGCAGATCCTTTACCACGGGTTGGGAACGACAGCCGAGTTGTCAAATCCAGCCGTGGGTCAGAATGGTCAGCAGGATATCGCTTTTGCTGCGCTAGGTATTTCGGCGAATGCGCCGCGCCCCAGTGGCGAACTCCCCGGGCAGTGGAACGTCCACGTAAAGCCGGATTGGGACAAGACGCTGAATGGGTTGGCCAATAGCCCCGCTACGCTGAAGATCCTGAGCCTGCATGAGGGGATCGAGCGGCAGCAGGAACTAGAGCCGAACCTGCGCAACCGTTATCGTCGAGCTCAGGCTATGGCTGACCTTGATCTGATCGTGTCGCATCACCCGCACGTTGCCCGAGGGCTGGAAATCGATGTCAAAGGGCGGGTCATCGCCTATGGCTTGGGCAATGGAATGCTGCATGGAGCTGCCGACATCCGAGATCGCGGTGCTGCTGCAGATTTTGGTCTGTTGCTGCGCCTGTACTATCGCGGCACTCTGCGCGGACCCGTGCTGGAGGCTGTGGAAGCCATCCCGCTGACCTTTGTTCATAGTGCACCGCGCACCTTTACTCCGGCGGCATCGCAGGCACGGATTGACGTGCTGAACCAGCTCAGCCGCCAGACCTCGCAGGAGCGGGCGTTAATTCTCCGCCCCCATGCCGTGACAGGCTTTGGTATATGGTGCAGCGCCGTGCTGCAAACCCGGCAAGCTCAGGCGCTGTGTGGTTAAGCGCTATAAGCGGGCCAGTCTGTCTTCCAGCTCGTTGATGAAACCAATGGCTTCTGCGCTACCAAACTCCATGTCACGCAGGATACGCAGCAGCACACCACGCTTCTCGCTGTAACGTAGCGCGTCAATGGTCTGCTCGGCCCATGCGCTGCCTCGTTCTAAACCTGCATGCTGGCCTTTGTCACACGAAGCCGTAGCGTCGAGTAATTCGTTGTCGTGTTGGTTCCAGAATTGGCGCTTTCCGGTCGATTTGTCTTCGCGCACATAGGGCAGGGCGGCGAAGAAAGCTTCCCAGGTTTCTAGCTTGGGGTGGGGCGTGTCCAGGGGCATGATCTTATCCTTCTTTTTCATTTATTTCCGCCGAGAAGCAGCATGGGTGTGGTGGTGGGTTCGAGGCTTTTCAGGCTCTGAATCAGCGGGAGCAAAAGCCGTGTGTTGTTGAGGCCATAGAGGTGAAAGTTAGAGCATCCCTGCGCCATCAGCGCCCGCATGTTGGCATAGGCCAGACCAAGGCTCAGCGCGTGGTGGCTGTCTTCGGGCAAACCTTCAAACAGCAGTGCCTCACCGGGTTCAGCCTGCATTCCACAACGATCCAGCAGGGTCTTGAACCGGTCCCAATCGGGAACTGGCATGACACCAATTTTCAGTTCAGCCGTTGCGCTGATCCCATCAAGGAAATCACGCAGGCGGAGAACTCCTTCAATCCGCGCTGAGAACTGAGTCACGATCTGGTCGGCTCCGGCTTCGAGTTTGCGTTCCAGCCAGATGTTGTCCTCAGCCTCAGACCGACTATCAGGGTGTCTGTCAGGGTATGCTGCGACGGAGGATTTCATGCCGAACTCAGTCAGGAACTGCACTAACTCGACTGAGGAGTTTGGACCGTCGTTTCTTGGGCGGAATGCGTCCCCGCGCAAAGCGAGAACTCGGGTGATTCCCAACCGCTTCCACCGTTGCAGGAGACGTTCGAGACTCTTCCACGTCTGGCCGCGACAGGTCAGATGCATCACCGGAGACGTTTTCCGATCAAAGACGCGAATATATTTGAGACAGGTGGTGGATTTGTCCTGTGCGGAGCCCATGGCCCCAAAAGTCAGCGAATATTCCGACACCCCCGCCGCTTTAAGCTCCTCCCACGTTCTGCTGAGCCGTTCGAGGGGAAGCGGCGAGGTGAGGGGGAAGAATTCTGTGCTAAGCTTGAGCAACGTTCTGCTCCTCTTGCACCAGAGCTTGAGAGCCCTTGTGAAAAACCATGACGTGGCTGGTAACACCATCGCCAATCAAACCGGTTTGTTCGACCAGAACCAGACCGGCATCTTTTGCCCATCTGAGCAGGTCCGACTTTTAAAAACCCGGCCAGCGCTGCCCGAACCCATCACCGAAATCGCTGAGAGAATGGCTGGCCTAGTCAATCACGGCTAGCGTGCCATTGCTTGAGAGTAAGCGGGCTGCTTCCATCAGCGCACGCGAAGGGTCGTTCGCATGGACAAGAACGCGGTGAAGAGTCACGAAATCAAAGGATTCATCGGGTGCCGGTACCCCGTACATGTCGCCCAACTGAACCGAGCAATGCTTGTGCCCCGCGCGGGTCAGGCGGGTGCGGGCCACGGCGATCCGTTCTTTGGAAATATCAACACCAACGGCTTCGACACAGTGTTCGGCCAAGGCTTCAAGCAGGGCTCCACTACCGCAACCGATGTCCAGCCAGCGTTCAATGGTGCCCGTTTGCTCAGCAAGGCTGTTCAGCAAAGCGAAAGCAGACTCGTCCGTCGAATAGAGAAAGTCAGCAGCTTCGTCCGCTTTGCTGATGTCACGCTCCAGACTATCCGAGTAGGTCGCCCGGATATCCAGCATGGCCTGCATCCGCTGCAGGTCTTCTTGAAGCTGGCTATGACTATCCGCGTGCCGGTCTACAAGCTTGAGCAAATCCAGCGCCAATGGTTCCCGGCGCAGGGCGCGGAAAAACTTGTTTTGACCCACTGCATGTTTTTCGACCAGACCCGCCTGCCTGAGAATCCGCAGGTGGCGGGATACTCTGGGCTGGCTTTGGCCGAGCACCTGACACAGGTCGGTCAGCGTCAGTTCCGCTTCCTTGCAAAGGAAATAGATGCGCAACCGCGTTTCTTCACCCAGCGCTGAAAAGATGATGTGCATGACAAACTGCCTTAGTTAATTAACGCAATCCTTAATTAAAGAATTCTTTAAGTCAATGAATTTGAGGAGATAAGTAAGGGGTCACGATGTTGTGCTGCTCTCACGGAATTTGTTTTTTTCAGGCGGCAATTCAGGAAATAAAAGTATATCCAAGACACGAAACAGAAGAAAAAATTCGAAAGTTTCCGAAAATAGGCAGTTGGATCAGGAAAAATTCTTGTCATTCTATAGCGGACGAAACCTCATCACAGGACCTTCATCATGGTAACCGAAACCAACTTTGCTGCTTGGCCCGAAGGGGCGCAGGATGATCTTGTTCAAACTCTGACCGATGCCTATCTCGAAACGCAGGCTTCAGAGGACATTGATCTCGCTGCGCTGCTTGCCGACCCTCGTCTGGGGCGCTTTGCCCTGTTGTCGAGTTTTGGGGCGGAAAGTGTCGTGATGATCCATTTGGTAACGAGTCTTGTGCGGGATACGCCGGTACTCTTTCTGGATACCGGTCAGCACTTTCCGGAAACACTGGACTACGTAAAGCACGTCAAAGATGCCTTGAACCTCAACCTGCATAGCATCAAGCCCAATGCGGAATTAACGCTCAGCGAAGACCCGGAAAAGACCTTGCACAAGGTCAATCCGAACCAGTGTTGTATGCTGCGGAAATCCTTACCTTTGGGGGATGCTTTGCAAGGCTATGATTCATGGTTCACTGGCCGCAAAAGGTTCCATGGCGGTTTGCGGTCGTTCATGCCGGTTATTGAGCGTGATGGACAGCACTTGAAGATCAATCCGCTGGCGCGTTGGTCGAAAAAGCGGGTTGAGCAGTATTTCTATGAACACGAGCTACCCCGCCATCCGTTGGAGCGTTTTGGATTTGCGAGTATTGGCTGCGCACCATGCACAGCGCCGATCGAAGCCGGGCAGGGGCTAAGGGATGGGCGCTGGGCGGATATGCCGTCAAAGTTCGAGTGCGGGATCCATCTTGGTCCAGATGGCACGCTAATCCGGGAAAGTTAAGGCGCGAACAGCAACTGCTCCAGCTGTTCTGCAGCGCGCTTGAGTTCAGGAACCGCTTCGCGCGCATCATTGATCGACATGCGCTGCGAAGGTGCGTGAACCGATAGTGTGGATAGCAGCCGCTTGTTCTGGTCTAAAATGGGCACGGCCACAGCGACCATACCATCCATGAATTCTTCATTGTCCTCAGCATAACCGCGCAAACGCGTTCGTTTGAGGTCTGTCAGTAGACTGGTCGAATCCCGGTGCGTATTCGCTGTCTGCGGCGTTTCCTGGGTCAAGGAAATGGCCAGACGCTCCCGGTGTGATGTTGCCAGTGTGCTGAGATAAAGCTTGCCGGACGCGGTAGCATGGAAAGGAACTTTGGTGCCTATGGGAAGCTGAATTCGCAGCGGCCACTTGGTTTCGACGCGATCAAGGTAAATCATGCCATCCCGGTCGGGCAGGGCGATGTTGCAGGTCTCCCCAAGTTTTTCCGCCAAGGCATTCAGAACCGTCCGACGAGCGGTCCTGAGCCGAACCGAAGAAACCACCCCAAAAGCCAAATTCCGCAATCGCGTACTGGGGGCGTAGGAGCGGCCGTCGATATCCCGCTGGATAAAACCCTCTTCTTCCAGCGAAGCAAAGATGCGGTGAATGGTGGCTTTTGTCAGCTGTAGGGTTTGATTGATTTCCGTTGGGGTAACGGGCACGCCTGCTTCGGCAATTTGTTCAAGAACCATCAAGGCGCGAAGCGTGGTCGGCACCTTGTCAGGCTTGTCGCTTTGCAGGGTCAAGTCGTCAGGCACCATTTTCCTTAAACAATCCTGTTTCTACTGGTTCACGTGCTGGCCGAGAAATCCTCTTAGGCGGCTCCACCTTTGGCGGCGGGGCTCAACCATACCTTCGGAGTAATTTCCCATTTTTATCAACTCAATTTAAAGCCTATACATTTCTGACTGGAAACCCCTATGCCGGAATCGTCCCAACACACCATCGGACAGACATTTGCTGGTTTCAAAGTCGATGACTTGGAATTGGTATCATTATTGATCAGAACTGTCCCATAAATTTATAAAATCACAAATTCATATATCTCTAAATTGTGACTTAGTAGATATACAGCTATCAAAGATTGATTATGCTGAATTGGCGCTTGAAGTTCTATTTTCTTTGCTTTTAAGAGGCCTATGAAAGTCCTGTTGAGACAGGGTCAGGTTCGCCCGGCTATAGGGCGCGTAAACACCAGTGCAGCGGTGCTGCCAGACAGAGGGATACGGTATCCATGAAAATGACGACCGAAGAAGCATTTGTAAAAGTTCTTCAGATGCATGGCATCGAGCATGCGTTTGGAATCATTGGTTCTGCGATGATGCCAATTTCGGACCTTTTCCCGCAGGCTGGGATCAAGTTCTGGGACTGCGCTCATGAGTGTAATGCGGGCATGTCGGCGGATGGATACACCCGAGCCAGCGGAAAGATGTCCATGGCAATTGCGCAAAACGGACCGGGCATCACAAACTTTGTGACGCCGATCAAGACCGCGTACTGGAACCACACTCCGCTTCTGCTGGTGACCCCGCAGGCGGCGAATAAAACCATCGGTCAGGGCGGTTTCCAGGAAGTCGAGCAAATGGCTCTGTTCAAGGACATGGTTTGCTATCAGGAAGAAGTTCGCGATCCATCTCGCGTGGCGGAGGTTCTCAACCGCGTGATCGAAAAAGCCTTCCGCGGCTCTGCACCGGCTCAGATCAACGTGCCTCGTGACTTCTGGACTCAGGTCATCGACATTGAGCTGCCGCAGATCGTTCGCATTGGCCGTTCTGCTGGGGATAGCACTGCAATCGACCGTGCAGCTG
>JBMTIF010000091.1:0-7551 GCA_049437045.1 Alphaproteobacteria bacterium
CGCGCCGTTCTGCTTGGGCAGCGGTTCGCCGTACAGCCCGGTCACCATAAAGGCGAGGTCATTGGTCGCCTCACGCAGTTCCAGCCCCTCAACGTAAGGGAAGGGCCAGCGGCTGCGGTATTGGTTCTTGGCCTCATCTGGCCGGTTGAAGGACGTCAGCATGACGTACTTGGCGTCAGACTTTGGATCAGCGAGGCGAACCAGTTCCTTGAGCGCAAATCCTGACCATGGAACCACCATCGACCATGCCTCTACGCAGCGATGGCGGTAGACCCGCTCTTCAATCGGCATTTTCCGGACCAGATCTTCAAAATCCAAAGTCATAGGATTGTTCACCAGACCGCCAATCTCGACCGGCCACGGCTCAATGGTCAGCGCCTGTGCGTTCTTCGAAATCTTCTTCGAGGTACCGAACTCATAGTAGTTGTTGTACGTCGTCGCTGTTTCGTAGTCCGTGAGCGGTCGATTGTTCAGCGTCGTGGCGTACTTTGGGTTCTTTTTCGCAGGGTACAGGTCGCTCGTATCACCAAAAGCCGGTAAAGCGCCCGAAAGCGCGATCCCTGCGCCAATGGACCCGATCCCAAGGCCCTTCAAAATAGCGCGGCGGGTTTGGTAGATGGTTTGGTCCGTTGCTGCACTCTCTGGCAGCCACCAGTCTGGCCGAATAATGGGCTTCATCATACGTCTCCCCGTGTTGATCTTGCACCTTTGTCTCTCAAGACAATGTAGAGCGATTTCTACGCAATGCGACACACAACAAAAAACAAGTCCTCACGCCTGAGTGACCTGAGGACTTGCCGGAAACGTCTTGGGAAAGCGCAAATCAGACGTCTGGATCATCCAGACCCAGCGACCGATGCGCTGCGGTCAGCGTGTTTGCCAACAGGCAAGCGATGGTCATGGGGCCAACACCGCCCGGAACCGGGGTGATCGAACCCGCGTGGCTCAAACACTCGTCAAAGGCCACATCACCGACCAGCTTGGTTTTGCCGTCGTCCTTTGGAATGCGGTTGATGCCCACGTCGATGACACAGGCCCCATCGCGGACCCAATCGCCCTTGATCATCTCTGGCCGACCAACAGCCGCGACCAGAATGTCCGCAGTCTTGCACAGCGCTGGCAGATCTTTCGTCCGGGAATGCGCAACCGTAACAGTCGCGTTGGTACCCAGCAGCAACTGCGCCATGGGCTTGCCTACGATGTTGGAGCGACCAACGATCACGGCATTGGCACCGGTGATGTCGCCCAGCGTGTCCTTGATCAGCATCAGAGAACCCCAAGGCGTGCAGGGAATGATCGGCTTGGCGTTCCCAGTGGCACCGATGGAAAGACGACCAACGTTAACTTCGTGGAAACCGTCCACGTCCTTTTCCGGAATGATCCGCGCCAGCACGGCATCGCTGTCGATATGACCGGGAAGCGGCAGCTGCACCAGAATACCGTGGATCTTTGGATCAGCATTCAAATCGTCGATCAAAGCTTCGAGCTTGGCTTGCTCTGTCGTCGCTGGGAGCTCGTGGTGGATGGACTCCATCCCGGCTTCTGCGGTCTGCTTGACCTTGTTGCGCACGTAAACCTGACTGGCAGGGTCTTCACCGACGATGACGACAGCCAGACCGGGCTTGGTGCCATGATTGCTCATCAGCGCATCTGCACCCGATTTCACGCGGCCGCGTAGGCCTGCTGCGAAAGCTTTACCGTCGATCAATTTTGCCGTCATGGGTCTCGTCCCTGGAAGAAATGTTGTCCGAATCTCGGGCGACCTTAGCCCCCTGACCCACAAAAACATTCACCAAAGCGACAGTCAGTTGCAGCCTTTAGCCGTTTACAATCTGAATGGCCCAAGTGCTCAGGAACTGACGCAACAACCACAGCCCACCCAGCAGAATGATCGGAGCAATGTCGATCCCGCCGAATTGGGTGGGTATCACGCGCCGGATCAGTGACAAAATCGGGTCAATCAGCGAGTGCAAACCGGTGTAAACTTGGCTGACGACCGGGTTAAAGGCGAAACCGACATTGAAGACGCGGAGCCAGCCGATGACGATGTACACAATGAGGATGAAATTCAGGATCGAAATCGCAAAATCGAGGGCCTGAACGATTGTGAACAATGCAGCGACCAACATAGGTATTTCCCGGTAGTGAAGAGCTTCCCCCTGCATATGGGGTAAAACCGCTGGAAATTCGAGGGGAAAATCTGCGGTTAAGCAGCCGCAGAGAGACTTAGCCGTTCCCACGTCGCTTTGAGCGCCTCGACAAGGTTATCCATGTCCTCATCCGTATGCAGCGGCCCGGGCGTAAAGCGCAGGCGCTCGGTCCCTCGCGGAACCGTTGGGTAGTTGATCGGCTGCACATAAATGTTGTGGTCTTCGAGCAGAATGTCTGACGCTTCGCGACAACGGCGGGCATCGCCAACCAGAACAGGGACGATATGGCTCTCTGACATCATGAATGGCAGTTGAGCCGCACGCAGCTTGCTCTTCAGAGCCGCCGCGCGTTCCTGCAGTTTCAAGCGTTCCTGCTGGCTGTCTTTGAGATGACGAACCGCCTGCAAGGCACCGGCCGTCAAAGACGGCGGCAAGGCTGTCGTGAAAATGAACGCAGAAGCATAGGACCGTACAAAATCGACAATGTCGCTGTTCGCGGCGATGTAGCCACCCATGCATCCAAACGCCTTGGCCAGCGTTCCTTCGATCACGTCGATCCGGTGCGCCTGCTGATCGCGCTCGGAAACACCGCCACCGTACAGTCCATAGAGGCCAACCGCGTGCACTTCATCGAGGTAGGTCAGCGCGTTGTACTTTTCCGCCAGATCACAGATCGCACCAATGGGCGCAAAGTCGCCTTCCATTGAGTAGCAGGATTCAAAGGCGATGATTTTCGGACGTGCCGGGTCCAAACGGCGAAGTTTGGATTCCAGATCCGCCATGTCGTTGTGCTCGAAAATAATCTTCTCGGCCTTGGACCAGCGCATCGCTTCGATCATCGAGGCGTGGTTCAGCCGATCCGACAGGACGACGCAATCTTTCAGATTTGCCGCCAGCGTGCCAAGGGCAGCGAGGTTACTGACATAACCGGATGTAAAGATCAGCCCGGCTTCCTTGCCGTGAAGATCAGCCAACTCGCGCTCCAACTCCACGTGAAGTCGGTTGGTGCCGGAAATGTTCCGCGTCCCACCAACGCCCGCGCCCTGGTCCAGCGCAGCATCGGCCATCGCCTGCTGCACAGTTTTGTTCTGGCCCATGCCCAGATAGTCATTGGAACACCACACGGTAATCTCCCGCGACTGTCCTGTCAGCGGGTCGCGGTACATCGCTTTCGGGTGCTTGCCTGATACACGTTCAAGATTGGCAAAGACGCGGTAGCGCCCTTCTTCGTGCAGGGAAGACAGACTGTCGGCAAAAAAGGAAGCGTAGTCCAAGTTCTGGTCTCGTAGCTTTTGTTGTTGACCTTAGATTAAGTGCGTGTGACGGCCGTTACCAGTGCGTCATTATGCAAGGGAGCTTCTTAGGAGACGCGACCTGTCATGCTCAAGTGCTTAAAAATCGGAGTCGGGGGATCTTTATGAAGGTAGGATTGATACAATTTTGCGTGGGACCAGACCCGGAAGGGAACGCAGAACAGCTGGAAACAATGATCTCTAAGGCCGCTGAGCAAGGCTGTGACCTTGTTCTGACGCCTGAGGCCAGCAACATCATCCAGCCCGACCGCGCTGTCCTCAACCAGACAGTCGGCATGGCCGAAGACGATCCTGTATTTCGCATGGCGCAAAGAGTCGCAGCTCAGCACAGCATCTTGCTGTGCCTGGGATCTTTGCTGGTTCAGGGTGAACTCGACGGAAAACTGGTGAACCGCCAGATTCTGCTGGATACCACCGGTGCAGTGATCAACAGCTACGACAAAATCCACCTCTTTGACGTCAACATCGGCGATGGCCAGCACTATGGGGAAAGCGAGATTTTCACACCCGGCGAAGAGGCAATCCTTTCGGCCTTACCCGACAGCGAAGCGGTTCTGGGTCATACAATTTGCTATGACGTGCGGTTTCCGGGTCTGCATCAGACCCTTGCTATGGCTGGGGCAAATGTCCTGCTGGTGCCGGCTGCCTTTACCCAGAAAACGGGGCGCGCGCACTGGCATACCCTGCTTCGCGCCCGTGCGATTGAGACCGGTTCCTGGCTTTTGGCGGCCGGGACTTGCGGCCAACACGCGGGTGAAAGGCGCACCTACGGGCATTCCTGCGTCATCAATCCCTGGGGTGAAATTGTTGCTGAAATCGCTTCAGAGGACGAAGAGGGCGTGATTGTTCATTCGCTGGATTTCGAACAGGTCGCAACCGCGCGACAAGCCATCCCTGCACTGGAAAACGCCCGGACATTCCATTTGCCATCTTCCCTATGATCCAACGGCCCCCTAAATAATCGGCATGATCAAGTTTTCTCTACGATGTTCGAACGGGCACGGTTTTGAGGCCTGGTTTCCGAACAATGACAGCTTCGCGGATCAGCGTGAGCGGGGGTTTGTGACCTGCCCACACTGCAATGACGCGTCTGTCGAGAAAACCATCATGGCCCCCAATGTGCAGGGTGGCAAAGACCGGGGCAGCAAAACGGAACAACCTTCGACCGCGCCTCAACCAGCTCCAGCTAACGTCCCAGCACCCGTTCAAACCGCCATGCCGCCGCAGTCTTGGGGGCCAGAGCACGTCGCTGCCGCACGTCAGTTCCTCCACTCAGTGCGGGCAACGGTGCAAAAGACGCACGAGGACGTTGGCGACAAGTTTGCCGACGAAGCCCGTGCCATCCATGAAGGAAAAAAGCCCGACCGTGGAATCCACGGCAAGGCTTCAAAGGAACAGATCGATTCTCTGCTCGACGACGGGATAGAAGTGCTCCCCCTTCCCGACCTAAAGCTGGACGGCTGATCAACCCATGCCGACAGCTGCTTTATAGGTCTCGATCAGAGCTTCCTGCTCTTGCCGATCTGCTGGCTCCATCTTCCGCAGTCGAACAATGGCGCGCATGATCTTTGGATCAAAACCGGCACCTTTTGCTTCGCCGTAGACTTCCTTGATGTCTTCCATCAGGCCGGCTTTCTCTTCTTCGAGCCGCTCAACACGCTCGATGTACTGAATCAGCGCTGCGGCCGCCGGGGTACCACTGGGAATGGCTTCAGGCTTGGCCACGGTATCGGCCATGATTTCATCGAGTTCGTTATCAAAGTCGTCGGACATTCCTATTTCTCCGCTGCGGCGGCCTGCTCAAAGGCTGCCTTTTGTTGATCGGTCGCTTCGGTCTGGTACGTGTCGCGCCATTCGCTGTAGGGCATGCCGTAGAAGGCTTCGCGCGCTTCGTCTTTGGTCATGGAAATCCCGCGCTGTTCCGCGGCTTCGCCGTACCAGCGTGACAGACAGTTTCGGCAAAACCCGGCGAGGTTCATCATATCGATATTCTGAACATCCGTCCGCGCCGCCAGATGGTCGCGCAAAACGCGGAAGGCTGCCGCCTCCAGCTCAGTCTGGGTTGCTTTATCCAGATCAGTCATGGTCAAAAAACCTCCTTGATCATTGCTTCGAGCACGTCACACCAGTGACTGATTTCACTCGAGGTCGTTAACAGATCCTGACGTATCTCGAAGGTGATAGCAGGAGCCTCGCGGTGCAAGCTGTGCAGAGCATAGGAGCCTGTCATCCGCTCGAACAGGCTATAGGGCTCATTGTCGCCAACCGTGTAAGGGGTATTGCGCCGCAGCCAATCCAAAGCCTCATCGGCCCGATCTTGACTATTGTAATGGAGCAGACCGATTTCCCACGGACGCGGCTCGTCTGGCTTGGACATGAGGCAGTCAGTAAAGGAATGGCAATGGATGATCGTGCGGTCACGGTGGCCGGGTTGCTCCTCCAAAAACTGCTCAATTTCGTCGTGATAGGGCTTATGGATAGCCTCAATCCGGGCTTGATAGGAATCAGGTGACAGGTCGGCATTACAGGGGATTTTGACCCCATCCAGAACAGCCCCGGCCATGTCCCAGTCCGTCGAACGTCGGTTAAGATCAAGAACGGCCCGCGAATAGACACCTTCGATCAGCGAAGCATCAAGTCTCTGCGCAAGCTCCCGGCCTACGGCCTCCATCCCCCAATCCCCAACGATGTGCTTAGTCCAAGACTCCGCCGAAAGTCCAAGGTCGCCCAAGGATTTCGGCGTGCGGAATCCAGCGTGGTCGTTGAGCAGCAAAAACCGCTTCCGGGGTTCCCTGACAATCCAGCGAAAGGGCGCCGGATCGTCGGGACCAAGAAGCGGTATGGGGTCTGTTTGCATGGCGCGGCCACTCCGTTGACCGCACGCAGATCAGACTACTCGTACGGCGAAAACTCTGTTGGTTGTCCTACTACGCCAAAGCGCAGGGATTCACTATAGAGCCTTTGCGCCACACGTTTGGCATCCTCCAGCGTCACAGCGCGGAACAGATCGTTACGGAACTCCGGAAAGTCCGGCGGCAGGTCCTGAATCTGAATGCTCAGCAGGTAATCGACCACGTCGTTGGAACTCAAAAAGAACGTGGCATAGGAACCGGTGAGATAGGAAATCGCCTCGTCCACTTCGTCCTGTGTCGGTCCATTGGTGGCGAATTCGTCCCAGACCTCCAAGGTCGCGTCCAGCGCTTCATCGGTGGCATCGTTGGCCGTGGCGAAGTTGAACGACACGGTGCCGTAGTCCTTGCCCGCGGAATAACCGCTACGAATGCCATAAACCAAACCCAGCTCGTTGCGCACCTTGTCTGCCAGTCGCGACCCAAGCCCGCCACCGCCAAGGATATGGTTCACCACACGCGCGGCATAGTTGTCAGGGTCCGTACGCGGAAAAGCCGGAGCAACCGCGAAAACAATGCTCTGCGTCTGGTTGAAGTCAATCTCGATCGGAGCGTCAAAGGTGTTGAAGGTTGGCGGGTCAATCGCTGGTGGCGGGGTCACTTCGGGCAACTTGTCCAAAATGGCGCCTACACGAGCCTGAAGCTCTTCTGGCGTGATGTCACCGACCGCCGCGATCAGAACGTTGTTGCGCCCAATCACCTTGTTTTTCAGCGTCAAAAGGTCGTCGCGGGTGATGGCTGGAATGGTTTCCATGTCGCCGCTGAATTCCCGGTTCCTAGGCTCATCCGCGCCCCAGAGTTTTTCATAGAACGCATCCCCCAGTTTAGCGCCCGGAGAGCGATCGCGACTCATGGCCCCTGCCAGAGCATCACGGCGCATGCGCTCGACACCTTCGATATCGAAGGCCGGATCGGTCAGCATGGTTTCCAGCGACTCAAAGGCAAAATCGATGGAGGCGGTGGGGGTCTGGAAACTGACCGTTGACCATTCAAACCCGGCGCTCCCAGCCATAGACACGGCTTCATCCTGCAAAATACCGAGGAAGGTTTCAGCGTTCATGTCGCCTGCGCCCTCGTTCAATGAACCAAAGGTCAGCGAGGCCGTTCCTTCCTTGCCCGGTTCATCCCAACGGGATCCACCTTCAAAACCGAATTTCAGGGTAATCAGCGGATTGCTGT
>JBMTIF010000092.1:0-7524 GCA_049437045.1 Alphaproteobacteria bacterium
CGTAATTCAGATTATCTGAATTACGTAGAATTCTTAGATGTAAATTTGTTGGTATTTTAAGACCATTATATAAGTTCCTTTACATTACTAAGTTCAGAACGCATTTCTAGGTCATGTAGACTTAAATTCCATTAACTCTAAGGGGTTAGGGATATGCGTATTTCCCCATCAGTCGCCAATCCCGCAGAGGCCCTCGCAGAAGCCCAGAATACACTGAGCGAGGCCCTCCAACTGCCGGTTGCAACTCATTCCCATGCGGACGGCAGCTGCGATACTGGCTGTGAAGCGGGCTGTGAGTGCGAAGCCTGCCTCTCAGGCAAGGAAATGATCCACGAGGAGGGCTGTGATTGCGGATCCTGTGGATTGGCGGTGACCACGGCCAAAGTCATGGGTGGCGAAGATGTACAGGCATCTTCCGGGCTGACACTAGACGAACCTCTTCAGTCCTTGCATTGGGGCAGTAAGTTATCGCTGACCAACAAGGTACTGAACGTACACTTCGTGCCGGAAGGTTCGCCAAGCTACTTACCGCCGGGTGTTACAACCGAAGACTGGAATGACTACGAAATCCAACAGGCCAAATTGGCGTTGCAAACATTCAGCGATGCACTCGATCTTACGATTGCGTACACCGACAACGCCAATGAAGCCGAGTTTGTCCTGCATGTTCTTTCAGGTGCTTCATCGAATGTGCTGATGTCTGGTGCGTTGGGGATTATGTTCCCACCCGATGAGTCGTACGAGGGCTTCGGTTTCTTCAACCGCGATGGCTATGGTTGGGATACCACCGCGAACGGAGGTCTGGAGCAGGGTGGTTATGGCTTCATCACGCTGATCCACGAATTCGGTCATGGCTTTGGTTTGGCGCACCCGCACGACACTGGTGGAAATTCCTCGGTCATGCCGGGGGTATCCAACAATCAGAACGCAGGTGACTACGATCTGAACCAAGGCGTGTTCACGACCATGTCGTATTACGATGGCTGGCCCGTCATCAAAGGCCAGTCGTCCAGCCTAGCTCATGGGTGGCAGGGCACACCGATGAATCTGGACTTGGCAATCCTGCAGCAGATGCACGGGGCGGCATCTCTGAACGACGGGCCGACCACTTTCACGTTGCCTTTCGGGTCTACAGTTGGGGTCGATTACAAGGCCATTTGGGATAGCTCCGGCATGGACGAGATCGTCAATGCTTCCGGTGCTACCTCGACCATCGACCTGCGCGAGGCCCCCATCTCTCAGGCTGCAAACGGTGCTGGCTATGTTTCTCACATTGGCTCTGCCTATGGCGGGATTACCATCCCTGCGAATGTTGAAATTGAGAATGTCGTCGGGGGTACCAGTGCTGATGAAATTTACGGCAATACGCTCGATAACGTCATTGATGCCCGTGCCGGCAACGACAACATCTATCATGGTGGTGGCGCGAATTCTTATGTTGGCGGGTCTGGAAATGACCACGTCTATTTCCCCAACGCGCTTGGCACTTACACAGTAACGGCGCCTGCCGGTGTGCTTACCATCACTGACGGTTCACAGGGCAGTACCATCGATGGTTCGATTGAGTACATGGTCTTCGATGGTCAGACCTATTCCTACGCCGCGGTCCTGGCCGCAGCTGGCAGCAACAGTCTGCCGGTGTTTACTTCCGGCACTGCGGTCGATTTTGCTGAAAACGGGACAGGCGCAGCGTATACGGCGACAGCGAGCGATGCAGACGCAGACACGCTTAGTTTCGCGATCGCGGGTGGCCCAGACCAAGGCGCGTTTGTGCTTGATGGAAACACGGGTGAGCTGAGCTTTACTGCGGCTCCGGATTTCGAGGCACAGGCATCCGAAGACGGGGACAACGACTATCACGTTGATATTCGTGTCAGTGACGGAAACGGCGGGACCGCTACGCAGTCCATCACAGTCAGCGTAACGGACGTCAACGAGAACGCAGCGCCGACCCAGATCGACCACAACGGTGTGACTTACGAGCTGATCCCCACACTCCGCACATTTGCCGATGCAGAGCAGGATGCTTACGCGCAAGGTGGATACCTTGCGACCTTGACGACCGAAGCTGAAGCAACCGCTGTTTTCAACATGGTCGACGCCTACTTCCAGGAAAATCCGGACGCTTACAATACTTCCTATGCCAACGATGGCGGTTTGGCCGCTTACTTCTGGGCCGGTGGGGGTGATTTTTTTAGGGAAGGTGAATGGGTCTGGTCCAATGGCCAGAAATTTGCCGATACCTATACCAACTGGGGTCCAGGTCATGATTCTCATCCGGGAGCACCGGATAATGATGGTGGCAATCAGGACGCACTGGCCGTAGCTTTGGAGTCTTGGCCGTGGTCGTCTCCGACATATGTCGGGCAAGCGGGCGACTGGAACGATATCAGTGCAAGCAATCTGCTGTACTACGTGATCGAGTTTGGCGACGACCAAGTGATCGAGTCCAACGGTGATATCGATCTGCGCGCCATTCCCTGGGCGGGCTATGAGATCGTGGATAGCGGCGGAACGCCAACCATTCTCACCGACAGCCGTGGAAACCCTATTCCTGCGAGCAAAACGTTGCTTCAGGCGGAAGATGACGGGGGAACGGGCTATATCGCAGTGGAAGAGTCTGTTAGCCGTCGCGGCGACGTTTCGCACAATATTCTTCGGTTTGATGAGGGTGGTAGCCAGATTGAGCTTACCAGACTGGGCAAATAAGAAATTGCTCTGATCAGCTGGGAGGACGATTTCGAAGCAGATCTGAATGGCGACACGGTCATCGGACATACGCTAGTGGAAATTGAGAGCGTTGGTGATGTTGTGCTGAGCCAATCGACCTCGGGTGGGTTCTCGATTAACCACGGCGGCGCAGGCGAGATGGATCTACTCGACCATCGTGGCCGGATTATCCCGCAGAGCACGCGGTACCAGTTTGAGCATGCCGAGGAAAACGCCAGCGGTGGTTACGACGTGCTGGTCAATCAGCCAAGGCGGGGCGTTGATAACTATCATGTCCGACATTTTGACAGCTCGGGCGAGCAAGCGGGGCGGGCGACCGGAATTGGCAGATCTGAAGACGCTTTGGTGAGTTGGGAAAACGACTTTGAGGTTGATCTGAACAACGACCTATCCATCGGTCGCATCTATAGCGGCCTCACGGATTTGGACGTCATTTAAGGCATCAGCAGTCCGGGATCAGAGGACTTCATCCAGCGCACCGATAAGCTGGGTGACGTCTTCTTTGCGCGTGTAGTGCACGAAGGACAGTCTGAGTACCCCATGGTCTGGATCAATCCCCAGCGCTTCGAGGCATCGGACTCCGTAAAAGTCACCGCCGCCAGCCATAATACCGCGAGTTGCCAGCGCTGCGGCCAACTCTTCAGCCGGCGTCTGTGAATGGACAGCCACGGTCGGGGCCTTTGCCGCCGCGTCCTTGGGGCCAATCAGACGGACAGAATTTCGGTCGGCAAGGTAGTCCAGCAAAGGCTGCAGGGCTTCGGCTTCGTAAGCACGTGACAAATCATGCACGGCTTCTGCTTTTGCGGTGAGCGATGCCCCATCAGAACCGAAATGATGGGCATAAAGGCTTTCCAGATAGTCCACCATACCAGCACTGGCAGCGATCTGTGCGTGATCCGGTCCAGCCGGCGTGAATTTCTTGGTGCGGTAGCCTGCGTTGAAGTAGTGCGCCTGAGAAGGCAGCGCGTCAGCGAGCGCGTGGCGAACGACCATAATGCCCTGATGCGGGCCAAAAGTTTTGTAAGCAGAAAACAGATAGATGTCCGGGCCCAAGGCGTGGACATTCGGAATGCCGTGTGGAGCGTAACTTACGCCATCAACGCAGCTATAGGCGCCTGCCGCTCTGACCTTGGCGCAAATGCCGGGAACGTCGTTGGGGGCGCCGACGATGTTTGAACAATGCGGGAAACAGACGAGCTTCACTTTGTCATCGAGCAGGTTGTCGAGATCGGCCTCGTCGAGCAGACCTGTTTCCGGGTTCAACCGCCACTCTCGAACATCGATCCCCAGCGCTTCCAAACGCCGCCAAGGACCGGAATTGGCTTCGTGGTCCTGATTCGTGACGATAATCGCGTCACCTGCGCTGAGCATTTCACCGAAGGCTTTTGAAAGCACGTAGGTGTTCTGCGTCGTCGATGGCCCGAATGATACCTCGTCCGAGGCAACCCCCATCGCGGCAGCGAGGCGCGTCTGCGCTTCATCCATCTCTTCACCCCCAAGCCGTGATGCTTCATAGGGACCGTAAGGCTGAACCTTGCGCTGGGTGTAAAACCGCGTCAGTCGATCCACCACTTGACGGCAGGTATAAGAGCCACCGGCATTTTCGAAGAATATTTGCCCTTCCAACGAAGGTTGCTCGAAAGCGGGAAATTGAGCACGGACAAAGTCGAGATCGAGCGAAGGGGTCATGCGGTGATGGCTCCGGGTTTGAGAATTACCGCCACACCTTAATGAAATTGAGCGTTTCGACTAGGCCAGAGACTTAGCTGCCGTTGTTTTTCTCAGCGAGTTTCAGGCCCAGAGAGACCACCAAAGCCTGGCACAGACACATAGCCCCTGAAATCAATCGGAAACCGTGGGTTTCCTGACTGTCGGTCTCGAAGCACAAGGCGGACTTTGCTGCCAGCGGCGACAAAGGGCCGTCGGTGATGGCGATAATGGGCCGCCCAGCAGCAGACACAGCGGTCAGGGCATCGGTCACTTCCGGGGCATAGGGCGGATAGGAGATGACCACCAGCAAATCACGCCGGCCAATCATCTGTGTTTGCTGAAGCGCCATGCCACCGGTGCCGTCGATGATGTGCGCTGGCACACCAAAACCGGTCAGGTTGTAGGCTAGATACGTTGCGACAGGGAATGAGCGGCGCATGCCCATGACATGCACGCGTTCGGCTGAGGAGAGCATCTCCACCGCACGGCGCATGTCGTCAGCGGTCACTTCAGATTCGAGAATGGATAGCGCTTCACGAGAGCTGGCGATGAAGTCGGACAGAACACCGACGGGTTCCTTGGGCGCTTTATCAGCCGCTTCGGTAATGCGTTCCTTGTAGGTCGGGGTTCGGGCAACCAGCCGCGCACGAAGCACCCGTTGCATATCGGTGAAGCCAGTGAAACCCAAGGCTTGGGCAAAGCGAACCATCGTGGGTGGACGGACGTTTGCGGCCTGAGAGAGCTCAGCAACAGTTTCCAGCGCAGCCCGGTTTGGATGTTGAACAATAAACTCAGCAACAAGCCGCAGCTGGGGCGACAAGCTGTCAAAGCGGTCCGACAATACGCGGCGAAAGGCGTCGTATGTCGCTGGAGCTTCCTGTGTCATGGTCATTGGCAATGAGTTCCGAACAGCCTGCGTTAGGATAGTTCGGTCAGACTAACGGCTGACGATTGTACCCGGTATTGCAACCGAACCATCCAAAACCACAAAACCCGGATCTGCACTGGCGGTCAAGTTGGTCGCAGTCGGGAATGCACCTGCATCCGTCACAACGATAGGCAGATATCCACTGTCAACATTACCAAAGGCGTCGCCCTGGCCCAGCACGCGAAGGCGGATGGCCAACTGTTTGGTTGGCGGCAAATCGACCTTGAGCGGCAGTAAAGCAAGCTTGGCAAAATCTTCACGACGCGTCGTGCTCTGACCGGGCTGGAGCGTAACCGGTGCTGCAATTCCCTGTCGATCCAGATTGTAGGCTACATCCATGGTCAGGCTGGCCCAAATCGATCCCGTCCACCGGAAAACCTCGAAAGGCGGAAACCGATTCAACAGGTTCTCAGGTTGGAAGGAAACAGGGACTGAACCAAGGTTCTGCATGGTCAGGGTCACACCACCGGAATTTGGTGCGTAAAGCTGGCTGACGGCAATCTGCGTGGGGTATGTCAGTGTGAACTGAATATCGCCGCTGCGGAACTGTGCGTAGCCAGACCTGAGAGTGCCAGAGGTCGGTTGCTGGCTCAGCCGTTGGCTACCGCCATAAACCGGGATCGCGGCTTGATTGGTGCGCAATGTTGCCCGGGGGATGGACTCCAGTTCGAAACTGGTTCCCGTGCTGTTTGGACCTGCATCAGGAACATTTACGGCAACGGCTGGACTGGTGCCTACGGCGGTGAAACCGGGTGTTGGCGCGAGTCCTGGCACAGCGTTGGCCCGGCCTGCGAAGTAGGGTGTTTGCAAGTCGGCGCGCTCAAGACTGGTATATTTGATCACGTCTTGGCCGGCGATCAGAGCCTGCGCATCGCTTGCCGACAAAACCTGAAAACCGGAGCCAGAGGCGTCGAGGGACGAGACGATTGGTGCCTGGGCCAATCCAGAGCTGGGGCTGGTTTCCAAAGCATCGAAGCCCATCAGGTCATCCAGCGAGCCAGACACCAACCCAACAGAAGCACCCGAGTTCCCCATTTGGCTGGGTGATACATCAAGTGCAGCATCAAGAAGAGCCGCATCCGCACTATTCACCCCCGAAACTGCGGCTTGCTCCAGCAGGCCTGCTGAGAAAGCAGGCGGGTTTGCGGTCGTAACAGTTCCCGCACTGCTTACCGCCTGGGTTGCGGAAAAGGCCAGTCCGGGAGGGGATTGGTTGGCAACAGCCGCAATCCCGCCAGTGGGTACATAACTTGCCATGGGATTTTCAAGCTGTTCATCGCTGAAATCGGGAAGCACCGCGTCCTTGATCGGATCCAAAGCACCACAGCCAGTCAGAAGAATGCCGCTGACAAACAGAAAACCTGCATTTCGCAATCCGCGAAGGCTGTACTTCATCTCGTGTTTCCCTAACCCGAAATTGGGGTTTAGCCCGCTAAATACGTAGTCACCTGCAAAGATGATACCGACTTCGGCACATTTTCAGCGAGTGAATCTCCTATCAAATTAGCCGATAGTCGCGCTGTTTCGCAAATGATGGTGGTTTTGTTGTGATTTTTTGGTGCGTGACGTGGTTCAGAAACAAAAAAGGCCCGGCGCAGTAGCCGAGCCCTTTTTCTGGTTTTAAGGAACCGTGGATACGCGTTTATGCCGCTTCCTGTACCATGGAGCGAAGGACGTAATGCAGGATGCCACCGTTCTGGTAGTAGTCCACTTCGTTTGCCGTATCGATCCGCGCCATCAGCGTAATTTCCTTCTTCGAACCATCGGCGAAGGTAATTGTGCAGCCAATGTCCATGCGCGGCGTCACGCCCCCTGCGACACCGGTGATGTCGTAGGTTTCTGCGCCGGTCAGACCGAGCGAAGCAATGCTATCATCGTCTTTGAACTGCAGTGGAAGAACGCCCATGCCGATCAGGTTGGACCGGTGGATCCGCTCAAATGATTCCGCAATCACAGCTTTGACGCCCAGAAGACGCGTGCCTTTCGCCGCCCAATCACGGGAGGAACCAGTGCCGTACTCCTTGCCGGCCACGATCACCAGCGGCGTGCCTTCATCCTGGTACTTCATGGCAGCATCGTAGATGTCCATTTTCTCTCCCGAAGGCTGGTGCATGGTGTAACCACCCTCGACCGAACCGCCGAGCATCAGGTTTTTG
>JBMTIF010000093.1:0-7514 GCA_049437045.1 Alphaproteobacteria bacterium
CATTCGTGTGCGAAGGCCCGCGCGGAGGGTGCCGGCGGGCCTTTTTTGTGGGCTTAAAAGTCGCGGTGAGGCGGCTTTAGATGTCCAAGGTGTTTTCGCGTTCCCACTCGGAGAAGTGGGAGGCGAAGGCGTTCCATTCCTGGTGCTTGAGCTTCAGGTAAGCCTGGGAGAAACCGTCGCCCATGGCGGACATCAGCTCTGGATCAGCCTCGTACTGACGCAGGGCGTCGAGCAGGTTGAGCGGCAGGCGCGGGGCGTCGGTCACGGTGTGGCCTTCGGCGTACATGTCGATGTCGTAGCGCTTGCCCGGATCGGCCTGGGTCCGAACACCCGACAGACCCGCCGCGATGATGATCGACTGCAGCAGATAAGGGTTCGCCGCGCCATCGGGCAGGCGAAGCTCGAACCGGCCCGGACCCGGGACACGAACCATGTGCGTGCGGTTGTTGCCCGTCCACGTCACCGTATTCGGCGCCCACGTTGCACCGGACATGGTGCGCGGCGCGTTGATGCGCTTGTAGGAGTTGACGGTCGGGTTGGTGATCGCCGCCAGCGCGCTGGCATGCTTCATGATACCGCCCAGGAAGTTGCGACCGCGCGCGGACAGGCCCAGCTCCATGCTGTTGTCCGCAAAGACGTTGGTCTTGCCTTCCTTGTCCCAAACGGAGATGTGCACGTGGCAGCCGTTCCCGGTCAGGCCCGCAATCGGCTTGGGCATAAAGGTTGCGCGGTAGCCGTGCTTTTCCGCGACAGACTTGACCATGAACTTGAAGAAGCTGTGCTTGTCGGCGGTGCGCAGGGCGTCGTCGAATTCCCAGTTCATCTCGAACTGGCCATTGGCGTCTTCGTGGTCGTTCTGGTACGGGCCCCAGCCCAGCTCCAGCATGTAATCACAGATTTCTGCGATCACGTCATAGCGGCGCATCACGGCCTGTTGGTCATAACAGGGCTTTTCCGCCGTATCCGCGGGGTCGGAAATCTGCGTGCCTTCGGGCGTGAGCAGGAAAAATTCGGCCTCGACACCGGTCTTGACGTGCATACCCTGTGCTTCGGCTTCACCGATCAGGCGGTTGAGCACGTTGCGCGGCCCCTGATCGACCAGCTCGTCTTCCATCACGAGGTTGGAAGCGACCCACGCCACTTCCGGCTTCCACGGCAGCTGGATGACCGAAGAGGGGTCTGGCACGGCCAGCATGTCCGCGTGCGCCGGGGTCATATCCAGCCAGCTTGCAAAACCGGCGAAACCTGCGCCGCCTTCCTGCATGTCCGCAATCGCCTGTGCCGGGACCAGCTTGGCGCGCTGTGCGCCGAACAAGTCCGTGTAGGAGACCATGAAATACTTAACGCCTTTTTCCTTGGCGAAGGTGGCTAGATCGAGCGTCATGGCAAACTCCTCTTCAGTTGCCGGTGTGATTACCCCGCACTCAAAGGGGGGTGTAGGTCAAATGCAAAAGTGGCCTCTGACTGGTGTATCAGAGACCACTTTTGGTGAAATTAAAAGCCGCCGTGTCCGGGGATCCACGTGGTTCCCGCCAGCGGTACGCGCGCCATCGCTGCCGCCTCGATGGAAATGGCGCACAGGTCTTCGGGTTCGAGGTTGTGCACGTGGCTCTTGCCGCAAGCGCGTGCGATGGTCTGCGCCTCCAAGGTCATCACCTTGAGGTAATTCGACAGGCGGCGACCGCCCAAGATCGGGTCCAGACGGCTGGACAGGTTCGGATCCTGGGTGTTGATGCCCGCCGGATCCTGGCCTTCGTGCCAGTCATCGTAAGCGCCGGCCGTGGTGCCGAGCTTTTGGTATTCTTCTTCCAGTGCCGGGTCGTTATCGCCGAGCGCAACCAGTGCTGCTGTCCCGATGGAAACGGCATCTGCGCCCAGTGCGATGGCCTTGGCCACGTCAGCACCCGAACGGACGCCGCCGGAGAGGATCAGCTGCACGCCGTCGCGGTGCATATCCAGATCCTGCAGCGCCTGCACCGCTGGACGGATACAGGCCAGCGTCGGCTGACCCACGTGTTCGATAAACACGTCCTGCGTGGCGGCGGTTCCGCCCTGCATACCGTCAAGCACGACAACATCCGCGCCAGCCTTGACCGCCAACGTGGTGTCGAAGTAGGGGCGCGCGCCACCAACCTTGACGTAGATCGGCACTTGCCAGTTGGTGATTTCACGCAGCTCCATGATCTTGATCTCAAGATCATCGGGGCCGGTCCAGTCGGGATGACGACAGGCGGAGCGTTGGTCAATGCCCTTGGGCAGGTTGCGCATCTCGGCCACGCGGTCGGAAATCTTTTGCCCCAGCAACATGCCGCCGCCACCCGGCTTAGCGCCCTGACCGACCACGATTTCAATCGCGTCAGCGCGGCGCAGGTCATCCGGGTTCATGCCATAGCGAGAGGGCAGGTACTGGTAGACCAGCTTGTCCGAATGGCCGCGCTCTTCCTCGGTCATGCCGCCGTCGCCGGTGGTGGTTGAGGTTCCCGCAGCGGTCGCACCGCGCCCCAAGGCTTCTTTTGCCGGGCCAGAGAGAGCGCCGAAGCTCATGCCCGCGATGGTGATCGGAATGTCCAGCTCAATCGGGCGTGCGGCGTAGCGGGTGCCGAGCGTCACCGAGGTTTCGCATTTCTCGCGGTAGCCTTCCAGCGGGTAGCGCGACACCGACGCGCCCAAAAACAGCAGGTCGTCGAAGTGCGGAACGCGGCGTTTTGCACCGCCGCCGCGAATGTCATAGATGCCGGTCGCAGCGGCGCGCCGGATCTCACTGTTGGTATGATCGTCGAAGGTCCACGACTTGACGGGCGTGGTCTGTGGGATCTTTTTGTCAGACATCAGAGGCGTCCTCGTAATGATAAGCGGAGCAGCGCGTTTAGTAGGAGGACGCGTTGTCGATGTTGAAGGTGTACAGCTGGCGGGCAGAGCCGTAGCGCTTGAATTCTTCGGGCTTGGCGTCGGACCCGGCGCGCTCGAGCAGGTCAGCGAGCAGCTCAAGATGCTCTGGCCGCATTTCCTTCTCGATACAATCCGCGCCCAGGCTCTTCACCGAACCGCGCACAAACAGGCGCGCTTCGTAAAGCGAGTCACCCAGCGCGTCGCCTGCGTCCCCGCAGACAACCAGCGTTCCGCTTTGCGCCATGAAAGCTGACATGTGGCCAATGTTGCCATGCACGACGATGTTGATACCCTTCATCGAGATGCCGCAGCGAGAGGCCGCGTTGCCCTTGACCACCAGCAATCCACCGCGACCGGTCGCGCCTGCGTACTGGCTGGCGTCGCCCTCAATCACAACGGTGCCGGACATCATGTTTTCGGCGACCCCCGGACCGGCGGAACCGTGAACATTGATGCTCGCTTCCTTGTTCATGCCGGCACAATAGTAACCGGTAGAGCCAGCAACCGTGACATCGATGGGACCGTCAAGGCCCACGGCAATGGCGTGGGAGCCCTTTGGGTTTTCAATCGTCCACTTGGTCTCGTTGGACTTGGAGGCAGCAACATCGCGCGCAGCTTGCTGCAGGGTTTGGTTCAGCGTGCGCAGGCCTTCCTGAGCCAGATCAATCGTAGGCATGGATTAGCGCTCCCAGAAATAAACGTTGGCGGGCTCGGGTTCCCAGACGCGGGCAGTGTCAATGCCGGGCAGGGACACCAAAGCGCGGTATTCAGACCCGAAAGCAACGTACTGATCGGTCTCAGCCATCACTGCAGGCTTGCAGGCGATTGGATCGCGCAGCACGCCGAAACCATTTTTGGTGCCAACCACAAAAGTGAAGAAACCATCGAGGTCTTCAAGGCTGTCTTCCAAGGCTTCACCAAGGTTCCGACCCTGATTCATGCGGTGTGTCAGGTAGGCCGCTGCAACTTCAGAATCGTTTTCCGTTTCGATATGCACACCATTCCGGCGCAAACGGCGGCGCAGGCTGTTGTGATTCGACAGCGAACCGTTGTGGACAAGGCACTGATCTGCACCAGTCGAAAACGGGTGAGCACCCATAGTCGTGACAGCTGATTCAGTCGCCATTCGCGTGTGGCCGATGCCGTGCGTGCCGCTCATCTGGCTGATGTTGAAGCGTGCCGCCACGTCTTTTGGCAGGCCAACTTCCTTGTAGATTTCCATGCTGTCGCCGGTCGACATGATCCGCAGCTCACCGTGATTTTCGCGCAAGTGCTTGACCAGATTTTCGGCGTTACTGCCGTCGGTAGAAATCACAGCATGGGTCGATTTTTCCTTGACAGAACAGGGGCTTCCGGTAACTGAGCTCAGGTGTGAAGCGAGTCCGTTGAAGCCTTCCGCGGGATTATCAGACTGAACGGTGACCTTGAAATTTGAGCCCGCTGACGCGCCGTACAGGGCAATGCCCGCACTGTCCGGGCCGCGGTCCGTCATAGTCACAAGCATTTCGGAAAGCATCCCGCCTAAACGAGGCGACAAGCTGTCGTCCTTCAGAAACAATCCAACAATTCCACACATACGAAGTTCCTTGGTTCATTTAAGCCGAAGTCGCATTTAAATGCGGCGGTAAATGGGCTCATTAGTCAGCACTATAGACACTCAAAAAATCAACTGAAAAGAAAAAAAGTTTCTTGGCAGAGAATTTTTTTTGTCACAGAAAGTTTGAATTTTAGGCTTAGTAGCTCAGACGAGGAGCGATGTCATGGCGTCTTTCTGGGAGGAGCAGACACAGTGAGAGCTGCACAAAAAAATATTCCTTAAAAGAAAAAAAATTCACCAATAGTCTTGCCAATGGGGACAGGTTTTTGTCAACATGCCCGCAAATCTGGTGGTGGGGCAAAAGTCTGCTGACCAGAGATTTGCTTTTGACGATGAATCGGAGAGAAACGATGACCGCTTCCTGGAGATTTTCCACGCTGGCTGACCGACACCGCGCTATGGGTTCTACCCTTGAGGACTGGTCAGGCATGGGCACTGCCTGGACCTACGACAAGGATCAGGAAGAAGAATACGTAGCCATCCGCACCAAAGCCGGTGTGATGGACGTGTCCGGTCTGAAAAAGGTCCACATCACTGGTCCTCACGCCAGTCACGTGATTGACCGTGCGACCACGCGGAACGTTGAGAAGATCAAGCCGGGCCGTTCGAGCTACGCTTGCATGCTCAACGAAGCCGGCAAGTTCATCGATGACTGTGTGATCTACCGCACAGGTCCAAACGCGTGGATGGTGGTCCACGGCTCCGGTGCAGGGCATGAGGCGCTGACCATGGCCGCTACGGGCCGCGACGTGTCCATCCGCTTTGACGATAACCTGCACGACATTTCGTTCCAGGGTCCGCTGTCTGTTGAGTTTCTGAGCAAATACGTGGATGGCATCCGCGACCTGCCGTACTTTGCGCACATGCAGACGGCGTTGTTTGACCTGCCCGTCATGATCTCGCGTACCGGTTACACCGGCGAGCGCGGCTATGAGATTTTCTGTCGCGGCCAGGATGCACCGACCATCTGGGATCGTATCATCGAAGAAGGTGCGCCGATGGGGATCATCCCAACGCGCTTTACGACGCTGGATCTGTTGCGGGCTGAATCCTACCTGCTGTTCTTCCCATACGATAACTCCGAAATGTACCCGTTTGAGGATGACGTGACCGGCGATACGCTGTGGGAGCTTGGCTTGGACTTTACCGTATCCCCGGGCAAAGTCGGGTTCCGCGGCGCCGAAGAGCACTACCGCCTGAAAGGTAAAGAGCGCTTCAAGATTTACGGCGTTATGCTCGAAGGCACCACGCCAGCGGACGAAGGCGCACCGCTGATGAAGGATGGCAAGCAGGTTGGCGTGGTAACCGTCGGCATGTATTCCAGTGTGAATAAGCACAATGTCGGTATCGCCCGCATGCCGGTTGACTGTGCCGTGGATGGTACAGAGATGGTCGTTGCCAACGAGAGCGGCGACGTGAAGTGCAAGGCGCACTCCATGCCATTCTACGACCCAGACAAGAAGCGCCGCACCGCCAAAGGCTAAGCGGCGCGCTCATCGGCAACCGTGCGGGCAGGGTCTTGATCGCTCGCACGGTTTCCCGTTTTCGACGATCAAACCATCGGTAACGGAATTCATGACCAAAACCTATTTTGAACCTTCGATCAAAAGCCGCCCGGTCTATGGCGTGCTTGAAGCCCGCGTCGGCTCCGAACACGTCTTTGTCGCTAACGCCGAGGGGGCAGAAGCTATTCTCGATTTGGCCAAGGCGGCAGACAAGGATCTCTGGACCAAAGCGCACATCATCTACGTTCCGGGCCGCAGCGGTGAGACCTATCAGGACGCGCTGAAAGCTCTGGGTGCGCCCAAGTTTTACATCGCTTCAAACGTACAAAGCGCTCTGAACCGTCTTGTACGGTCTCTGGAAGACTGCCGGATGGGGACTCAGTTTTACCTCACAGGCACCGAAGGCCTGATGGGGCAAGCGCAACGCGATATCATGGCCGCCGGCATTTCTCATATGTCCATCCAGACCGAGCATCGCGGTTCGCTGGCGCGCCGGGTTCAGTGCGTGCACTGCAAGGGCGTGGCCGAAGACGTCACGACTGACCCCTACCAGTGTCCGCATTGCGAGCTTCATTTGTTCGTACGCGATCATTATTCCCGGCGTCTGGCGGCCTTTCAGGGGGTTCGCATCGATGCCGAAGATCACGGCAACGTGCCACCAGCCGAGGAGGTGTTCCCATGAGCAGCGCCAAGCCAAAACTGGACGTGGTGGTTTCGGCCATCGTGGACGTTACCGATGAGATCAAACGTTTCGAGTTCCAGCGCCGCGACGGGCAAGATTTTCCACCGTTTTCCGGTGGCGCGCACGTGGTTGTTGAAATGGACGACGACGGCACCCGCCGCCTGAACCCCTATTCGCTGATGAGCAACCCGGCTGACACGTCAACCTACGCCATTTCCGTGCGTCGGGATGACGTTGGGCGGGGCGGCTCGCTGTTTCTGCACAAGAAACTCAAGCAAGGCGACACCTTGCAGCTTTCTATGCCGAACAACTTGTTTGCGCTGGATCGTACGGCAACCAAGCATCTGATGGTCGCAGGCGGGATCGGCATCACACCGTTCCTGAGCCAGATCAAACAACTGAAGGCGCAGAAAGGGCGGTTGGGAACGGCGGGTAAGGCCGATTTCGAGCTGCACTACTTCACGCGAGAACGGGCAAAGACGGCTTATCTAGATGATCTGACCGACGATGCGCTGGTGAGCCTGACCACCTACTTCGATAACGAGGATCCTGACCGGGATCTCACGGGTGTCATGGCGCGGCAGCCGCTGGGCACGCACCTGTACGTCTGCGGCCCCAAGCCCATGATCGATATCGTGATTGCGCAGGCGCGGTCTGTTGGGTGGCCGGAAGAGAACATCCATCACGAGGAATTCGTGGCCCCTCAACCCGGTAAACCGTTCACCGTAGAACTGTCGGTCAGCGGGCTGACAGTCAATGTCGGTGAACGTCAATCGCTGCTCGAAGCCATCGAAGAAGCAGGTGTTGATGCCCCGTACATGTGTCGCGGCGGTGCCTGTGG
>JBMTIF010000094.1:0-7508 GCA_049437045.1 Alphaproteobacteria bacterium
TGGGGCTGTCGAGCTTGAGCGGGGAGTTGGTGTTGACGATGGTCAGCAGCGACGGCTCAGCAAGGAACTGTTCCTCTGAAATGCCACCTCTGACCAGCCGAGCCAGGTCCAGTCCGTCTTTCGTCCGCTGCGGCCCCAGGGAGTAGTTGTGGAAAGCCATGTCGGTGAGAAAACTAAAGTCACGCAACGCTTCGAGGTGCCGGATCCGTCGATCAATATCGGTTGGTTCAACCGGATAACCGGGGATGAACGCCATGCAATTCAGGCTTTGGATCAGCCGGGTCAGATTGCGAAAATCCTCTCGGTTCCCTTGCCTGCGACCACCATCTGCATCGGATGCATTCGGCGCAGAGGCAACGGGGCAAAAGTGGATGTGACCGTCGCCAAAAGTTACGGTTCTTTCCGGATTTCGAGCATGCAGTTTGAAGGTCGATGGTGCGGTCTTTATGGCTTCTTCGATGAAAGCCGGGTCAAACTTGATCAAGTCGGTATCCGCTTTGACGTCTGCGCCAGCCTCCTTGAACACAGCCTTGGCATCATCACCCAGAACTTCCATCCCGACCTCGCTGAGGATCCTCAGCGAAGCATGGTGGATCATTTCGACCTGATCGGCAGAAAGCGGCTCGATGGGGGAGATTGGGTTTTTTACTGAACCACGGGGAAGCTGCTTGATGGCAGATTGGGCCGCAGCGGCTGCATTCTTCGCACCACGCCCACCACTGCGTCTTCGGGATCGTCCGGCGTTATCGTCTCTGGCCATGATTTCTACCCCACGCACTGTGCGTTTTTGTTTGTCATTCTCAGGTTGCCATGTATGGGTTCGGCTTGAAGGTCAATGATCAATTTTCATGCTGGTCCAGGGAAAAAAAGAGGTGGTCGCAATGACGCAAGTAATAGGTCGTTCTGAGTTGGGTTCAGCGGATTTCATCGCGAGTTTGGCCACGGGTGAAGGCACACCGACAGTTCTATGGGTGGTTGATCCAGCCTTGGTTGCACCCGGTGCAGGTGATGGGCCGCTGACGGATTTGAACAACGCCCTAACCGCAACCGGTATTGGCTCGGCAGTGGCCAAAACAACCTTTCCGCGGGAGCCAAAAATCCCACAAGTGGATGCATTGGCAGCCGAGATTCGCGGTCTCGGAAACCCTGTAATTGTCGCTGTCGGGGGTGGTTCAACAATGGACGGAGCCAAGCTGGCTGCTGCCGTTGCTATCGCGACAGATGAAACGCTGGGCTATGCACTCTGTGCTCAGGATTTCAAAGGCGCGCCGTATCCGACTATCTGCGTTCCGACCACTTCTGGAACCGGGTCTGAGGCATCCCGCACATCCATTGCTTCGACGATCGAGGGGGCGAAGCTGTGGTTCTGGGGGGAAGAACTCAAAACAACAGCCGCTTGTCTGTGGCCTGAGCTGACAGAAACGGTGCCCCAGCGTTTCAAAGCGATGTGTGGTTACGATGCTTTTGCCCATGCTCATGAGAGCGCGACAGGTAATGGTCGCTCGCCCGAAGGCGTGGCTTTCGCCGCTACGGCCATCGCTCATTTGTGCGACCACTTGCCGGCCTATGTCCGCGGCGAAGGCGGCGATGCGGCTCGATTGACTCAGTGGGGATCATTTCAGGCCGGCGAAGCCCTTAACCTTGGCGGCACAACCATCGGTCACTCAATTGGTCATGCTTTGGGATCGGTTTTGCCCGTTGCCCACGGTCATGCCGTAGCCGTCGTCACAGATGCCACCATCACCATGACCCGTCAGGGCGCGCCTGAGGCTTACGTTGACCTTGAGCGCGCCTTGGATCGAGGCCCGTTGGATGAGGTCTGGAAGCAGCTGGTCAGCGACTGTGGCGCCAGTCTGCAGTTCGACGGCGCTGCATCCAGTGGAGCTGAACTGACAACGGCGGCTTGCGCAGAAGAAAACAAGGCCATGCGCGATAACACGCCCATGAGTTTCAGCGATACCAAGTGGGCAGACATCTGCGAGAGTATCATGCAGACTTATGGCACCGCCTAACTGAAGACTCCCGGAAAAGTACCATGAACCGCCTTTTTATCTTCGCTCTCAGTTTCCTCGTTTTGGCAAGCCAAGCTGCTAAGGCTCAGAATTCCAGCGTGTTTACGACGCTGAACCTCGATGATTGCGCAGGTTCGGTAACGATCATCGATGAAGAAACAGAAGAAGGGTACTGGTCGGGTGTTTGTGAAGGCCTGGACGGTATCACGGTTTTTGCGACCGAAGGGGATCTCCGCTTTGACGTCGATTTTGGGGTTGAAAATGACCGTTTCGAAACGGCTCCCTTTTTCAACGAACCTCACTCAACCATCGAATGGCGGCTCGATGCCTCTGGTAAGCCCTTTGCCGTGATCCACCGTTTCTGGTCGAGCGGGTTCAGCGAAGGCACGTCTATGTTGGCCGTCTCAAAGATTGGTACGCCCGGCGAGCCGGGATGCATGGTGGGTCTTTTCCGCGGTGATGTCCCGGATGTTAATGCGAGGGCGACGGCTTTGGCTGATGCCGTCGTTGACAGGCTGGATTGCGCCGAGCTTGTCACGTTTTTGAACCTCTACTGATGCACTCAAAGAAAGCGATCGTTTCATGAAGATCACGGATATTCAGGTTTCCACCCATATTGTCCCCTGTGATCCGCCTTATCCCGCAGCGTGGGATTCTATTCCAAGAGGCACGCTGCCAACCACCATTGTCCGTGTGAAAACGGATACGGGTTTGGAGGGGTTTGGCTCTGGTGATCCTTGCTACGGCATCGAAGACTATAAGAAATACTTCATCGGCCAGGATCCACGGGACATGGATCGGCATACGGCGATCATCGACAACATTGGTGCCCATCACTGTCGGATGTGGCCGCTGGACCTGGCGCTCTGGGATTTGAACGGCAAGATTGAAGGCGAGCCAGTTTGGAAGCTTTTGGGCGGGACGAGCCCGGATATCCCGCTCTATGCCTCAACGGGTTCCTTGCGAGACCCAAGAGTGCTCGCTGACATGGGCAAGGAGTATAAAGCGCAGGGTTATGAAGCTATAAAACTCCGCTTTGGCCGTCCGTCTGAAGACACGGATATCGAGGCACTGGCGCGCGTTCGGGAAGCGGTTGGTAATGACGTTTCCCTGATGGTGGACGTAAATCACGGCTGGCGGATGCCTTGGGATATTCATCCCGGACCGAGCCTTGAAGAAATCATGGCGCTGGAAGAGCGCACACGCGAACATAATCTGTTCTGGCTCGAAGAACCGCTGCATCGCGGTGACTACGTCGGCATGCGCAAACTGCGCGATGTGGCTCAGTGCAAGATTGCGGGTGGTGAAATCACCCGTGAAATGCACGAGTGGGATCAAGTGATGCGCGACGATTGTCTGGACGTGTACCAGCCCGATGTTGTTTTCGTGGGCGGAATGAAGCAGCTGATTGCTCTGGGTTTGAAAGCCTTTGACATGGGCCATTGGTTCACACCGCACACGTGGGGCAATGGTCTGGGGATCGTGACCAACGCTCATCTGGTGTCAGCCATTGCTGGCATTCGGGGCGAAAAGCCGGTTTGGCTTGAATTCGCTTATGACCCGCCTGAGTTCACAGAATCCCCACGCGACATGCTGCTAATGGAACATCTGAAGGCAGAAGACGGGAACCTTCGGCTCAGTGACAAGCCTGGTTGGGGCGTGGAGTTGAACGAGGATTATCTCGCTTCAGTGCGCGTTTAGACCAAAATCAGCAAGATTGCCGTCCTCAAAAGCGGGGCTGGCGAAGGGCAAAGCGGATAGATTAGGAAATTCTGATTGCCAAAGTGGGCCAATTGAGTGAATCTTAGATGCACTATGATAAAAACTGTGCCCGCCCCCCGCTTTACCTACGACCCTGAAACCGGTGCGCCTGAAGCCGCGAAAGCCGCATGGGAAGAGGCTGGATGCCTCATCCTCGAAGGGTTTGTATCTGACCAAGCCTGCGACGACCTTATGTCGGCAGCGGACCGACTCTCCAACGAGTTGGTTGCGGCTGCGGACGGTCACGCATTCGATGCTGTTGATAACCAACACGCCGATGAAGATTATTTCCTCAGCTCCGGCGATGTCATGCGCGCTTTCATGGAAGAGCGTGTCGAAGGCGTTGATCGCGTCCGGGCGGTCAACAAACTGGGCCATGCCATGCATGACCTCGACCCGGATTTTGAGTCGTTTTCGCATCAGCAGCAGCTATCCAGACTTACGCGGCAACTGGGTTTGGGAAAGCCTCTACTGCTGCAGTCGATGGTGATCTTCAAACACGCGCACGTGGGCGGTGAGGTGACGATGCACCAGGACAGCACCTTTATCTATTCAGAGCCGGAAACCTGCATTGGCTTCTGGTTCGCGCTAGAAGATGCAACGACCGAAAACGGTGCCATGTATGCGCTTCCCGGCTGGCATAAAGGGCCACTGGAAAAGCGTTTTTTCCGCACCGGTCAAGGCAATGGTACCGATTTCGAAAATCTGGAAACCGCTAATTGGCCGCTGGACGAAGCCGTCCCACTGGAAGCGCCCAAGGGTTCGCTGGTGATGCTGCATGGAAGATTGCCGCATCGTTCTTCTGCGAACAGCTCGGACAAGTCGCGCTATGCTTATACCCTTCACACAATTGACGCATCGGCGAATTACCCGAGCGACAATTGGCTTCGGCGGCGGGAAGACCTGCCGCTTCGGACCTTTGGGGAGCAGATGACCACCGCCATCTGACCCGGTCCAACCCAAACCGGGCGCACACCTAACCCAGACGCCCGGCAAAACGAAAAATAAAGGAGAGCACCATGCTCAAAGATTTTGGGGCGCATCCGGCCGACCGGGTGCCCAAGGCTGAACTACACGCTCATTTAGAGGGAACAATCCACGCGCCCGTTCTCCGCAAACTTGCGGCGCGCAATGGGATTACTTTGCCCGACGGTGTGTTGGACAGCGATGACAACTACCTTTGGACGGACTTTAACGACTTTCTGAAGGTCTATGATCTGGCGACCTCCGCCATCAAGACGCCAGAAGACTACTATGATCTTACCGTTGACTACCTCGAACGGGTCGCAATGGAAGGCGGTTTGTACGTTGAGCTTCTGGCCAGCCCGGACCACGTATTCAACCTCGGGATGACACTGAAGGATCAGCTCGACGCACTGATTCAAGCCATTGACGACTGCCGCGAGCGCTTTGGTGTTGAAACCCGGATCAGTCAGACGATCGTGCGGCACTATGGTCCGGAGAAGTCAGTGGCTGCTGCCAAGGCCATCGTTGAGCATCCCCATCCTTACATCACGGGCTTTCAGATGGCGGGAGCTGAGGATGCCTACACCCCAGCCGATTTCCGCCCGGCTTATGATATCGCAGCAGAGGCGGGTTTGCGCTGCACGGCCCATACCGGCGAGTGGCTCGGGCCCGAATCCATGCGTGAAACGCTGGCTGCTTTACCGATGGTTGAACGTATCGGTCATGGTGTTCGGGCGATCTACGATGCGGACTTGGTCAAAGAACTGGCTGAACGGCGAATGCCGTTTGAGGTCTGCCCGGGTTCCAACGTGGCGCTAAATGTCTTCCCGACGCCGGAAGAGCACGCCTTGCGTGGGCTCTGGGATGCGGGCTGCTATGTGACGCTGGCGTCTGACGATCCCCCATATTTCCACACTTCTTTGGGGGCAGAGTACCGATTTGCAGTGGATGTCGCTGGACTGTCTGTGCCAGACCTTTACACCATTACGCGAAATGCCTTGAACGCTGGTTTCATGGATGAAGCCACTCGTGCCGCTCTGATGATGCGCGTTAGTGCTTCGGAAGCAGCCTGAGGCAGACAAACGAACAAGTGGGGAATCCCTGTGTCCGATACACTTACCGTCGTTGACCATCCACTGGTAACCGACAAACTCAGCCAGCTACGTGACGTTGCCACTGATATGGCGCGCTTTCGCTCGCTCATGCACGATGTCAGCTTCATGCTCGGGTACGAGGCTTTGCGCGATTGGCCAATGTCCAAGCGTCCGGTTGAAACGCCGCTAACCACGTTCAACGCCCCGGTGCGAGAGCCTCTGCCATTGAACGTTGTCTCCATCCTGCGTGCGGGTAACGGATTTCTGGATGGCTTGCTGGCCTTGGAGCGGACTGCGCGGGTTGGGTTTGTTGGCCTTAAGCGAAATGAAGATACGCTGATGCCAGAGCAGTATTACCTCAACCTTCCAAATGTGAGTGAAGGTGTGACGTTGGTTTGTGACCCTATGCTCGCAACCGGCGGCTCTTCATCTCATGCTGTTCAGTTGGTGAAGGATCAGGGCGCTTCGGACTTGAAGTTCATCTGCCTGCTGGCTTCGCCAGAGGGTGTAGCAAAGTTTAGTGCGGATCACCCCGACGTGCCGATCTATTCAGCATCGTTGGACGATCATTTGAATGAAAAAGGGTACATCGTGCCCGGACTGGGCGATGCTGGGGACCGGCTCTACGGTACCTGATCCCCAGCCATTTTGGTGCTTGGGCGAAGGCGCTAATCCGCGCCTTCGGCTCCATCTGTTGGCAGTGCGTTTTCGGATTTGAGCAGGCTCATGGCGTCGGCTGCCAGCAGGACAGGTTTAATCTCATTTACAATGTCCGGCAGCGGCTTAAGCGCAGCCGCCTCTGACCCCGCGTCCAGCATCCGCTGCAGTCGAATGGTCTGTGGTGCATCAAGCAGCCCGGAAACAATCATGCCGCCGTCGATCGGCTCCATGACGATATCCAGCGCGCCCTCGAACCCTTCATTACCAGCGTCATCAAGACCAGCGCCGGTGGCGTCGAGCGTGTAGAAATTGCGTTCGTCGCTGCCGGGGAAGTTCAGACACAGATACTTCGGACCAACTTCCCACTTGCCGAAGGACATAGGCAGGTCAGCGTCATTTTCACCAGTCACTTCCAACAGGCCATTTGAGTAAAAACGATAAAACTTTCCGTCATCCCCAGCGAGCATCTTGCCCCCGAGGGCAAGCGCCATATCGCCTCCCACCAGAGGCTCGGCCGCAGCGGAGAGAGAGAATGACAGGGCTGAAATTGCGCCCAAAACAAGAGTCTTCATGAGGAAATTCCCAAAATATTCTGCGCCTCTATAGCAGAACATCACGGGGTAAGAAAAGGTGCTTTCTTAAACTTTATGCGCAAGAAAAGTGTCTAAAGTACTGAATTTCCGGCAAAAAGATGTTCAAGACTCAGGTGTTTTGCCAAAGTTGCACCCATATCGGCAAAAGTTGAGGAGGTTCCAAGATTCACCCCCTTGGGTGCGGCAGGACCAAAAAACAGCATGGGTACCTGTTCCCGGGTGTGATCGGTGCCGCGCCATGTTGGATCGTTGCCATGGTCTGCCGTCCAGAGCACCAAGTCACCATCCCGTAGCAGGGGGAACAACTCTGGCAGGCGGCTATCCCAGTATTCCAGCGCATCAGCGTAGCCATCAGGCTGCCGTCGATGACCATACTTGCTGTCGAAGTCGACAAAGTTCGTGAAAATCAGATCACCATCACC
>JBMTIF010000095.1:0-7496 GCA_049437045.1 Alphaproteobacteria bacterium
ACGGCCAATACTACTTCCCCGATGGACAACCCACGCTACCAATGGGTTTTGCCATGAAATGGACAAAGCCAGACTGATCCATTCAGGTCGGTTTTGGTGGGCTTTAGTCGAAATCTGGAAGGTGCTTCCCGCTTGCATGATGCATCGTCTACTCAACCGGGAAGCAAGAAGGTTTGAGTATGCAGAGAGTGACAATACTCGTAGACGGTGCGCTTATTGCCCTAGAGCATAAGGGCCAGAATTTGCGTTTCCACGCAATCTGGTTGCGCGATAACGCTTGGGATGAAACGACGCGCTCCGCCACTAATGGCCAACGTCTTATCGCACTGCGCGACATTCCCGAAGGCACGAGCGTGACTGAGGCCGCGCTCAAAGACGGCGCGCTTCATCTCACGTTTACACCGGAAAACCGTACCATCGCCTATGATCTCGATTGGCTCGCCGCGCACGCATATGACGGCGTCAAAGCCGTATCAGACGGCTGGTTGCCGGACGATACCGAGGTCTGGGACAGCGGTTTGATGAACCGCGTCCCGGTTGCGGATCTGCCGACCATTCAGACTGACGAAAGTGCGCTTGCGCAGTGGCTGGCTGAAGTAGCGCGGTTCGGTTTCGGCAAGCTTTCCGGTGGTCCCGTCGAAGATGGCGCGCTGTTCGAGGTTGTGGACCTGTTCGGCTATGTCCGCGAAACCAACTATGGCCGCAAGTTCGAGGTCCGAACCGAAGTCAACCCGACCAACCTCGCCTTTACCGGATTGGGGCTGCAAGCCCACACCGACAACCCCTATCGCGACCCTGCTCCTACGGTTCAGGTTCTCTATTGTCTGGAAAGCTCGGCAGCGGGCGGTGAGAACATGGTTGTTGATGGCTTCCGCGCGGCACTGCGACTGCGCGACGAAAACCAACGATATTTCGACCTGCTGGCACGCCACTGCGCGCGTTTTGAATACGCAGGCGAAGCTGGGGTCAAGCTGCAATCCCGCCGCCCCATGATCGAACTGGCCCCTGATGGCGAGTTGATCGGCGTTCGGTTCAACAACCGCTCGATGGCAGCAGCCGTAGATGTGCCTTTTGATGACATGGCGGACTGGTACGCTGCCTATCGGCGCTTGGGTGTAATCATTGATGATGAAGCAATGGAAGTGACATTCCGGCTGGAGCCGGGTGAGGCCTTTATCGTCGACAACACCCGCGTGTTGCATGCTCGCAAGGCCTATTCCGGCACGGGCACCCGCTGGCTCCAAGGCTGCTACGCGGACAAAGACGGATTGCGCTCTAAACTCGCAGCCTTGCAGGCTCAGCAAGGTATGGCCGTATGACCAAGCCCGATTTCTCCACACTCGACCGCACTAACATTGTCGCCTTCATCGGGGATATCTTTGAACGCTGCGGGGATGAAGAATACCTGGGCGAACCGGTAACGATGGAGCAGCACATGCTCCAAGGCGCGACCATCGCGGAGAAGAATGGCCTGCCTGAAGACATCATTGTCGGCGCGCTGCTTCACGATATTGGACACTTCACATCTGAGTTCGGCACATTTTCGATGGACGACACCGAAGACCGCTTCCACGAGGAAGCCGGGGCGGCGGTGTTGTCACGATTTTTCCCCTCAATCATTGTCGATTGCGTGCGTTACCACGTTGCAGCCAAGCGCTACCTCTGCGCAACGCGTCCCGAGTACTTTAGCCGACTGTCTGAGGCTTCGATCCACTCGCTGAACCTTCAGGGTGGGCCAATGAGCAAAGAAGAAGTCGCTGAATTCGAGAACAATCCAAACCTCGAAAAGATCATACAGGTCCGTTATCTGGACGAAGCGGGGAAAGACCCGGATATGGAAACGCCTGATTTCTGGCACTTTGCGCCTATGGTGCAACGCATCGTCGATCAGATGGCGGCCGATCCGGCTTCTGCGACCGCATCATAGCGGTAAATCTCATCCAGACGTCCCCGCGCCACCCAAGGTAAAAACCGACCGCCAAACCACAGCGTGCCGTAAGCTCGCATCTGCTCGAACCCAGACTGATGGTGAAAATCACGGGCATTGCGCATGGCGCGGTGTTGGATGGCTTGCGTGCGGGGCTGCCGAAGCGCTGCGTAAGCGCTCAAACCCGCCTCTACGCTTTCTGCTCGATCAACTAGAGCAGCAACGGTCCAGGCATCTTCCAAACCTTGACTGGCACCTTGAGCGAAAGTGGGCAGCATGGGGTGAGCAGCATCCCCAACCAGCGCCATATTGTCGTGAACCCATTGGGTTGAAGGTGGCCGGTCAAACAGCGCCCATTGGCTCAGACCCTGCGCACCTTGAATCATCTTGGTGACGGTTGGATGCCAGCCCATGAAGTCCTCTAAAGCCGCCATAGTCTGCCCCGGCGTATGCCATGAATCGAGGTCAGCCGGGTTGGGAATGTTCTTCTCAACCACACCAACGAAATTCACCACCTGCCCTTTGGCGACGTAGTAGCTGACAACATGCCGACCCGGTCCGGCCCACACGCAAGCCGTTGGTGGAGGAGCATCGCCCTGCAAAACCGCGGCTGGGACTGTACCGCGCCATGCAATCATTCCGGTAAATCGGGCTGCTTGGTCACCGAAAGCCGCGGATCGGAGTGCAGATCGCAGACCATCTGCAGCGATTACAGCATCCGCCTTGAGCGTCTCACCACCCTGCAACGCTAGCCCACTGCCGCCGGTCGTCAGCCCTTGGACCTTGGTTCCAAGGCGAACGCATCCCGGCGCACGAGCCTCCAGTGTTTTGGCCAATATGTCGATCAGGTCGGCGCGGTGAATGTGAACATAGGGCGCGCGCCATCGATAATGAACCTGGGATTTGATCGGCAATCGGAAGATTTGAAAACCGCTGCGCCCCAGGCGCATTTCCAACGCCTCAGGCAAAAAGCCACGCGCCAGTATTTCGCCCTCCAGCCCCAAAGCGCGGAGCACTTTCATCCCGTTGGGCGAAAGTTGAATCCCGGCACCGACTTCGCGCAAAGCCGGAGCCTGCTCTACCACCTGCACGTCCCAGCCGCGCTGCTGGAACGCCAAAGCAGTCGCAAGGCCAGCAATACCACCGCCGGCAATCAGAACATTTTTGGAAGATGCTGAGCTCATGGCTCCAAGGCTTAAGCCATGCCCACCTGTGTCTGCAAGGGCAAGGCGTCATCTGGTCGGCTCGCTATCATGGCTTCAAGCTCAGCACGGATCGGCGCCGCATTTGCTGCCTCGAAAAGGTTAACCAGTTCGTGCGGGTCATTTTCGAGGTCATAAAGCTCTCCCGCACCCGATTGCATATCGACCGTCAATTTATGTGTCCGGGTCCGCACAGTGCGAAGGCTCAAAGACACGCCTGTGCGGGTTGGAAGCAATTCCCATTCGTTATAGGCAAATTCGCGACCTTCCCCTTGCTCCAGCACCGGCACTAGCGAGGCGCCGTGCTGCGTCTGAAGGGCATTAGCGCCCGCGAGTTCACAGAACGTCGGCCCCAAATCGAGGGTACTGACCGGCGCGTCCAACACGGTATCCGCGGCGATCCCCGGCCCATTCCAGATCATGGGCACCCGCAGCAATCCTTCATAATGCATGGGCCCCTTCAGGATCAGCCCATGATCGCCCAGCCAATCACCGTGGTCACTGACATAAATCACGATGGTATTCTCTCGCAGGTGCGCTTCTTCCAGCGCAATCATCAAGCGCCCGACCTGATGGTCGATCAGGGCAATCTGACCGTATGTATTTGCGATAATCTCGCGGAGTTGGTCGTCGGATTGCTCCTGAATCCGGCTATAGTTCTTGCGTATGTCAGCAGACTCTTTGGACCCGGTTGGTTCGGCTGTCAGGACGGCTTCATGCCACCAGGGACGCCCTTCAAAAGTGCGCTCTCGGTGCGGTGGTAAGTCCACTTCGGCCGGGTTATGCAGCTGTGCCCAAGGTTCAGGCGCATCAAACGGGTGGTGAGGATCTGGGAAGCTAACCCACGTCATAAAGGGTTCGCTTTCGTCCCCCTGTTCTTTGATCCAGTCGATTGCCTGATTAGCCGTCCACGTTGAATTATGCCAGGCAACCGGCAGCCGGGAAGACCATGTCTGGGCAGCGCCTTTGGCATCGGTTGCGTTGCCACGGTACAGGGCGTTTTTCTCATCTCCCTTACCGTCAGCGTAGAACCAGCGCTCGTAATGCTGGCCTCAGGCTGTCTTTTCCGGGACGGTGGAAATCGCCGAAGACCTGACCGCCTATACGCTCTGATTGGCTTATCGCTATTTGTTGGCGAGGTACCGCCACAGGACGAAAGGCGCAGCGACGAAGTACATTAGCACGCCGTAGGCGGCAGACGGCAGCGCGTAGACGCTGAAATCTGGGACAGTGCCATCGCCCAGCGATGCCCACAGAATGGCGCCAATAGCCATGCCCAGCCCCGCATTCTGCACTCCGGCCTCCAGCGCAATAGTGGTCGAGGACTTACCCTCTAACCCACCAAGACGCGCAACAAACCAACCAACCGCCAGCATGATGACGTTGAGCAGGATCAGCATTGGACCCAACACCGGCAGTTGCTCGCGCAGAACATCCAGATTGGTCAGAATAATGGCAAGCACCAGCACGATGAAAAGGACTGTTGCAGCGATGCTCACTGGCCGATTGATGGCTTCCATGGCCGAAGGCAGGAACTGCCGCAGCAGCACGCCCAGCGCGACGGGAACGGCGGTGATCAGGAACGCCTTGAGGAACAGTTCCAGAACCGGGATAGAAGCCCCCAAGTCCGCGCCTTGGTAGAAACTGACCGCCGCAGGAATGAGCAGCGGCAGGGTGACGACAAAGGCGATGGAAACGACGGCGGTCAGGGTCACAGACAAGGCAACATCACCGCGCGCGAGGCGGGTTATCATGTTGGACGTGGTGCCCCCGGGCACAACGCTGAGGATCATCACGCCGACCTTGAAGGCAGGCGGCAGGTCAAAGAACAGCAGCAGCACAAAAGCAACCACGGGCAAAAGCAGCATCTGAGCGACAATTCCCAGGACCACCGCTCTAGGCCGCGTCAATACCCGCCCAAAGTCCTTGAACGTCAGGCCGATCCCCAACGAAAACATGATAAACGCCAGCACCAGCGGCAAAACAACATTGGCAAGCATCACAAGCCATCCTTCAACAAGACAAGTGTCTCAGCCCCTAAGCGATCTGTACAGAAAATGCAAACCACACTGTCAACGCCAATAAGGTCTGTTTCCTTTCTCTGGACTCTTTACTGTCTTTTGTTCTTAGTCGTATACACGTTGTATACACACTGAGACCAAGTGATTAATTGGGTGCCAGATGTCCGCCAATCGGAAACATCACTGCCTGCAAAGCCTGCAAGAGCGGATCCTGTCTACGGAGTTAGAGCCGGGGATGGATTTGGACGAGGCCAGCTTGTGCGAACACTACGGTGTATCGCGCACACCACTGCGAGAGGTTCTGCAGCGGCTAAGCGGAGACGGATATATTGAGCTGGAAGACAACCGCGGGGCCAAGGTGGCGTCGATGGATATTGGTGTCATGCGGACCTTCTTCCAGACGGCCCCGATGATCTACGCCAACATCTCCCGTCTGGCTGCGGAAAACTGGCGTGCGCCGCAGTTGGATGCGCTCAAAGATACTCAGCGCGCCTTTGCTCAGGCCGCCCGCAGCGGAGAGGCCAATGAAGCCGCGCTCTGCAACCATCATTTTCATGCCTTGATCGGTGACATGGAACAAAACGCCTATCTGGTTGCAAGCCTGAATCGGTTGCTGATCGATCATACGAGGATGAGCCAGACCTTTTATCGCCCGACCTCGGCAGCTGAAACCACCCGGGTGCATCAGGCCATCGAACAGCATGAGGCCATGATTGCAGCGTTTGAGAGCCGAGAAGCCTCCCTGTCGCTGGAACTGGCACTGAAGCACTGGGACCTGTCCCGCGACCAACTGGAGCGCTTTGTGCGCCCCGATCCTCTGCCCGTTGACGTTTATTCACTGGAAGCCAAGCGCCATGCAGTTTGAAGGCATATATACTCCCGTTGTCACCCCGTATTATGAGGACTACAGCCTCAACCGCGAAGGTCTGGCGCAGACTATTGACCATCTGATCGATGCCGGCGTGCATGGATTGATCATTGCGGGCACGACTGGTGAATACTACGCCCAGTCCGCCGAAGAGCGTGTAGAAATGATGGGTCTGGCCAAAGAGATGATCGGCGGACGCCTGCCGATGATTGTCGGTACAGGCGCAATCCGGACTGAAGACAGCATCGCCTTTGCTGAGGCCGCGAAAGCCATTGGCGCTGATGCGCTGCTGATTGCGACGCCGCCCTATGCCTACCCCACGGGCCGGGAAATCGCCTTGCACGCGCTGGCTATCGATCGTGCGGCGAACCTGCCCGCCATGCTTTACAACTATCCCGGCCGCATGAGCGTGAACATGGATGAAGAGACCCTGGATCGGCTGGGGCGCAGTCCGAACTTCTGCGCCATCAAGGAAAGCTCAGGCGATCCCAACCGTCTACACATGCTGGCGCGGGACTATCCGCACATCCAGTTGAGCTGTGGCATGGATGATCAGGCGCTGGAGTTCTTCGCCTGGGGCGCGCGGTCTTGGGTCTGTGCCGGATCGAACTTCGCACCGGAAGCCCATATTGCGCTCTATCAAGCCTGCGCCATTGAGGGTGATTTCACCAAAGGCCGGGCGATCATGTCCGCGATGATGCCGCTCATGCGGGTGCTTGAACAAGGCGGCAAGTTCATCCAGTGCATCAAGCATGGGTTGACCCTGCGCGGCATTGATGCCGGACCACCACGGCGACCGCTGCAACCGCTGAACAAGGACGACAAGCGCGAGCTCGCCGAGGTTATTCGAACGATGAACACGACCATTTCACAGATCACCGGCCAGTCCATTGGCCAAAGCCTTGGAGCAAAGCCATGAGCGACCTTCTGACCCGGCATGAATATCAGGCCATCGCCGACGCGCTGGTCTATCCGCGTGCAGCCTTCATCGACGGCAAGTATCAGGCTGGGCATGGCGGGACCTTGACTACCGTCAATCCAGCAACTGGCGAGACCATCGCGGAAATCGCGGCTTGCAACGCGGAAGACGTTGACTTTGCCGTACAGAAAGCGCGTGAAGCCTTTGATCAGGGCCACTGGTCCAAGATGCATCCATCCGACCGCAAGGCTATCCTGGTGCGCCTGTCCAAGCTGATGACCCGCAACCGGCGGGAGTTGGCGGTGCTTGAATGTCTGGAAAGTGGAAAGCCGATTGCCGATTGTGAGGGCATCGACATCCCGGAGAGCATCCACACCATCCTTTGGCACGCCGAAGCCATCGACAAGATCTATGACCAGACCGGTCCCAGTGGCGATGGTGCAATTTCCATGATCGTGCGGGAGCCGATTGGTGTTGTGGGGGCTGTGCTGCCCTGGAACTTCCCGCTGCTCATGCTTGCATGGAAGATTGGCCCGGCACTGGCGGCAGGCTGTTCTGT
>JBMTIF010000096.1:0-7481 GCA_049437045.1 Alphaproteobacteria bacterium
TTCGGAACGACCGAAGATCCGGGATAGCATGTTGGTCATAAATTGGTTCCGGGCAGTGAAGGTGTCTAACGATGAACTCATCAATCATCGCTTCAATAAAGCCCCAGCCCGTTTCAAAAATCGCATGTTCATTTCGAATGGTGACAGCGCTTAGATAGCGGTTCTAAGCCATTACCGACGCGATTTGAACACTGCTTTCAGCGTTCCATGCTCTTTCAGATCACTTGGGGTGACCGCTGCAGCGCCCTGATCCAGCAACCGGCGGGCTGACATATGCTCCGCACCGTTGCCGAGTGTTTCGCAGGCGACGAGCACGTCATCCTTGAAGTGATAAATGGCCAGACCGTCGGTTCCTTCACCGGCTTGAACCAGATCAGTTCCTTCTGGAATCAGTCCGGCGAGCTGGTATTTCACCTCGTACTGATCGGACCAGAACCAAGGAACCGCATTATAGGCGGGGGTGGCTTCATTCCCGACAATTTGGTCAGCAATCAGGTTGGCTTGATCGATGGCGTTTTGAACGCTTTCCAATCGGATTGGCGTATCCCAGAACGGGGTGGGGCTCTTGGCGCAATCGCCCGCAGCAAAAATTGACGCGTCGGAGGTCCGCATGTGCCCATCAACGACGATACCACCGTCACAGGTCAAACCCGCATTCTCTGCCAAGGCCTGCACGGGGACACCGCCAATTCCGAGCAGCACGACATCAGCATCCAGCGCGGCAAAATCCACACCTTCATTCAGGCGCAGATCGACCCCGGCTGCCCGGTGACGGGCGTCCAACGCAGCGGAGACGGCTGGTGAGGCCACGCGCGCCAGAATACGATCCTGCATTTCATAAACGGTGACCTTTTTTCCGGCTTGGGCTGCGGTGGCTGCAACTTCCAACCCAATGAAGCCAGCGCCCACAATCGCAACGGTTTGCGCCTGCTCCAGCGCTGCGCCAAGGGCGTCGGCGTCATCGCGGGTTTTGAGTGTGAAGGTTTTGTTTGCCAATGCTTCAGGCACAGGAATGGTACGCGGCGTTCCACCCGTTGCGACAATCAAATGGTCGTAGTTCAGCGTTTCTTTCGCGGTGTTTACGGTCTTCGCGTCCGGATCAATCGAAATGACCGGTTCGCTCAGCCGCAGTTCGATATCTTTATCAGGGTAGAAGTTTGCTGGACGGAAAGGCAGGCGATCACCGTCCAACTCGCCTTTCAGGTAGGCTTTGGACAGGGGTGGTTGCTGGTAAGGAACGTGTGCTTCGTCGCCGATCAGGATGATTGGTGCGGTGTAGCCTTTGACCCTGAGTTGGGCCGCAGCCTGATAGCCCGCTTGCCCCGCGCCAATAATAATCGTTCCGTGTTCAGCCACGCTGCGCTCCCTGCCAGATGAATAGAGTTGCTGTTTACGACAGCGTTACCGCGGTTTCTGGCGGAAAACCGTCATGGTCTCGTGGAATTGGTGCGGTAATAAAAAAGGGCTGCAACTCGAAAGTACAGCCCTTCTTCAAATTGGATTAGATGTCACGCTTAGGCGACGTCAAACCGATCATTTTCCATGACTTTGACCCATGCCGCCACGAAGTCTTTAACGAACTTCTCGGAAGAGTCGGAGCTGGCGTAGATCTCGGAAATCGCACGCAGCTGCGAGTTTGAACCGAAGATCAGGTCAACAGAAGTTGCTGTCCACTTAGCAGCGCCGCTCGAACGGTCCTTGCCCTCATACATGCCATCTGTACCAGACGGTGCCCAAACGGTGTCGAGATCGAGAACATTGACGAAGAAATCGTTGCTGAGCGTTTCTGTCTTGTCCGTGAATACACCAGCCTTGGAGCCGTTCGCATTCGCACCCAGGACACGCAGACCACCAACCAGAACAGTCATTTCTGGCGCTGAGAGGTTCAGCATGTGTGCTTTATCGACCAGATGCTCACTCGCTGGGCGACGGTGGCCGGGCTGGATGTAGTTCCGGAAGCCGTCAGCGCGTGGTTCAAGAACCTCGAATGAAGCGGCATCGGTCTGTGCATCGCTGGCATCGGTACGACCTGGCGTGAAGCCTACGGAAACAGCGTGGCCCGCCTTTTTCGCAGCCATTTCAACACCGACACCGCCAGCAAGGACGATGAGGTCAGCCAGCGAGACTTTCTTGCCACCGGACGCGGAAGCGTTGAAGTCGTTTTGCACGCCTTCAAGTGCGCTCAGTACAGTCGCAAGAGCTGCACCACCGTTGACGTCCCAGTCTTTCTGTGGAGCCAAGCGGATGCGCGCGCCGTTGGCACCACCGCGCAGGTCCGTGCCACGGAAGGTCGAAGCCGAAGCCCAAGCGGTCGAAACCAGCTGGGATACGCTCAGACCCGTCGCTGCAATCTTGTCCTTCAGTGCCGCAACGTCTGCATCGTCAACCAGAGCATGGTCAACCGCAGGGACCGGGTCTTGCCAAATCAGTTCTTCGTCTGGAACCCAAGGACCGAGGCTGCGTACTTTTGGACCCATGTCACGGTGCGTGAGCTTGTACCAGGCCCGTGCAAACGCATCAGCGAACTGGTCAGGGTTTTCGAGGAACCGGCGAGAGATTTTCTCGTACGCTGGATCAACCCGCAGCGCGAGGTCAGAGGTGAACATGACCGGGGCATGCTTTTTCGCAGGGTTGTGAGCATCCGGAACCCGGCTGGCCGCGGACTCGTCGGTCGGAATCCACTGCGTGGCACCGGCCGGGCTCTTGGTCTGCTTCCACTCGTAACCAAACAGGTTTTCGAAGTAGTTGTTGTCCCACTGGATCGGATTTTCCGTCCACGCGCCTTCGAGGCCGGAGCTGATCGTATGCTCACCGTGGCCGGGACCAAAAGAGTTCTTCCAGCCCATGCTCATTTGCTCGACTGGTGCACCTTCTGGCTCTGGGCCAACGTACTCATCAGGATTGGCTGCGCCGTGAGCCTTGCCGAACGTGTGGCCACCGGCGATGAGCGCAACAGTCTCTTCGTCGTTCATGGCCATGCGACCAAAGGTTTCCCGAATGTCATTTGCCGAAAGCTGTGGATCAGGATTACCGTTCGGGCCTTCTGGGTTCACGTAAATCAGACCCATCTGAACAGCGCCCAACGGTTCTTCGAGTACGCGACCAGTGGTGTAGCGCTTGTCGTCCAACCATTCGGTTTCCGGACCCCAGTAGATGTCTTCCTCAGGCTCGAAAACGTCTGCACGGCCTCCACCGAACCCAAAAGTCTTCAGACCCATGGATTCAATCGCGCAGTTTCCGGTCAGGATCATGAGGTCAGCCCATGAAATCTTGTTGCCGTACTTCTGCTTGATCGGCCAAAGCAGCATGCGCGCTTTGTCGAGGTTCACGTTGTCTGGCCAGCTGTTCAACGGCGCAAAGCGCATCGTACCAGAACCAGCACCACCGCGACCGTCATGGATACGGTAGGTGCCCGCGCTGTGCCACGCCATCCGGATAAAGAAACCGCCATAGTGACCAAAGTCAGCTGGCCACCAGTCCTTTGAGTCCGTCATCAGCGCCATGATGTCAGCTTTCAAAGCATCATGGTCGAGGCTGTTGAACGCTTCGGCATAATCGAAGCCTTCATCCATTGGGCTGACAGAGGGGTGATCCTGATGAAGGATTTTGAGGTTCAATTGGTTTGGCCACCAGTGTTGGTTAGCCGTTGAGCCCATTGCACCATGCTTGTGAGCACCACCCAAGACCGGGCATTTGCTTTCGCTCGACATACTCGTCTCCGATAGAATTTGAAGTCGTTTCATTCCCGATGAAATTTCTCACGGAAATCTTAAGGGCGACCATAGAGCCTTATGCAGCGCTGTGCGAGTCCAGAAAGCCGTCCTCGGTCGACATGTCACGCCTCACAAAACCCCATATCAATATGGATTGCTATGATTGGTGCCAGCGATCGGACGTTTGACCTCCAAAAACCCATCCTGATGGAGGTTTTGACGGGATGGTAAGACTGTGTTTTACGCTACTTTTTGCATGGATCGCCCTCTGACGTTGGTCAAAATAGGAGGACCTTTTTGAGTTGGTTGATCGCAGGAATCACGCGGCTCGCCACCCGTGAATTCTCAAGGGCGCGAATCTTCTTTTCTTCAAAAAAGTAGGACATTCCTTCAAAAATTGAGAGGAACCGTCTCAATAGATGGCAAACTTGCTCAAAAACGCGCCAAAATGTCCTATGAGGACTAAACTTTGACATTCCGCGAAACGCAGGTGCGAGGAATGTTGCAAAACGATGGTGCTAATGCGACAACGAGACCCAGATGAGACAAAAGCGCTTATCTACGGGAGGATTTGCGCCCGCTTTGTCCCGAGAGAGCAAAGACCGAGGCGCAGACCAAAACGCGAGAGAAAACTAGGAGCTCTTAAATCATGAAAAAGCTTTTCCTTTGTGCCGCAGCTGGCGCAGCTGCGCTGACCGCGAACTCTGCTCTGGCAGAAGACGTGAACGTTGCCTTCTTCCTTGAGTGGGCAACCCCAAACCAGATCGCAAAAGTTGAGAAGACCTACGACGACGCTATGGGCGTAAACGTCAACTGGACGGACTTCGCAACCGGCGTTGGCATGTCCGAAGCAATGCTCGCTGGCGACATCGACATCTCCTACTCCCAGGGCCTGGCTCCATTCGTAACCGCAGTTCAGCAGGGTGCACCTCTGAAGATGGTTGCTATTGCTGTTGCTTACGAAGCTAACGATTGTTTCGTGAACGACTCTCTGGGCATCAACTCAGACAACGCTTCCGAACTGGAAGGCACCACTGTTGCTGTTCCTCTGAACACCATGGCTGACTACTCCTTCCGCCTGCAAATGGCTGCGCTGGGCGTTGACATGGACGCGCTGACCATCGTTGATCAGGCGCCTGCTGACGGTGCTGTTTCCCTGGCTGACGGTTCTGTTTCCATGGCTTGTATCTTCGGCGGTGCGTCTGCAAAGGCTGCTGGCGAAGTTGGTACGCCAATCATGTCCTCTCAGCAGAAGCTCGACGCTGGCATTTCGTCCTTTGACGTTGTTTCCGTGACTGAGTCTTTCGCTACGGAGAACCCAGAGCTGCTGAAGTCCTTCCTGGAAGTCACCGCAGAAGCTAACGCTGCTTGGGCGACCGACATGTCCGGCATCGACATCATCGCTGCTGACGCTGGTATGGATGTAGAAACCACCACCGCTCAGATGGCTGGTTTCGTATTCCCAACCGTAGCAGAGCAGCTGAGCTCCTACTTCAACGAAGGCGGCATTGCGACGCAAGCTGCTGCTTCCCTCGGCCTCGTGTTCTCTGACGAATCCGATGCTGCGAAGCTGGCTGCGACCATCGATGGTTCCTTCCTCGAGTAAAATCGTTTTGGGTTAAAACCCGGATAGGCGGGTCGGCGCAAACCGACCCGCCTTTTTTTTCGCGCGAGCCGCATTGAGGCGCGCTGTTACCAACATCCTAATTTTTTCGGTGTCCCATGAGTGACCTTGTCGCCGATCAGTTGAACATGACCTTCGAGACCCCTAGCGGGCTTCAGGTTCACGCGCTGAAAGACGTGAGTTTTACCCTTAAAAAGGGAGAGTTGCTTTCCGTTCTTGGCCCGTCTGGCTGCGGAAAGACCACACTTCTCAACCTTATCGCCGGTTTCCTGAATCCCACCGGTGGATCCATCAAACTTGGTGGAACGGAAATCCGCGGTCCGGGCGTGGAGCGCGGCATGGTTTTCCAGCAAGGCGCTTTGTTTGAGTGGCTTACAGTTTCCAAGAACGTCGATTTCGGCCTTCGCATGAAAAACGTGCCCAAGAAGGAACGGGCGGAAAAGGTGGAGCGCTGGCTCGAAATCGTTGGTCTGCAGGGCTTTGGCGATACTCCGACGTACCAGCTTTCCGGCGGTATGCAGCAGCGCGTGGCGCTGGCCCGCTGCCTGATCAACGATCCCGATCTGATCTTGATGGACGAACCGCTGGGTGCGCTTGATGCACTGACCCGGGAAAAGATGCAGTCGCTGGTTCTCGATATCTGGAAAGAAACCGGCAAGACCATCATGATTATCACGCACTCGGTTGAGGAAGCGCTGCTGCTTGGTGAACGATTGTTCGTCATGGCGCCGCGCCCAGGCCGTTTGTTTAAGGAATACAACCTGCCTTTCGCAGAGCAGGGCATTGGCGCAGACTTGCGCGAGATCAAGCAAAAGGCGGAGTTCGGCGAAGTCCGCGAAGAGATCCTTACCATGATCTGGAACATGGAAGAGGAAATCATGGGGAAGGGAGCTTAAGGCATGTTTGAGTTTCTTTCTGAAAACCGAGCAGCGATTTCATCTGTCCTCATTATCGTACTGCTATTGGCGCTGGTGGGGTCCATCGTTTTTGGTTTGCGCGATTCCGCAAAACGGCGGAGTGACGAGGTCTTTGGCGACCCGCTGCGTACGACCAACGGCTGGTATTGGGCTGTTGCTGGTGTCTCTTCGCTGCTGCTGATCTGGTATTATTTCAGTTGGGGCGCTGCCCGCGCGTATTTCCCAAATTCTGCAAACGAGATTTGTCAGGTCGCGCGCGTTGATGAAGCGCTTTCGCCCATTAATGCATCACTGCCTGCGGGGGCGAGGTTCTACAAATCCACCACGCTGCTGACGCGCAACGGCTCTCAACTGGATAGCTTCGAGGCAACGCTGAGCGAGCAGGGTTTCTCCATCGCTGAGCAAGAGGAGTTGTCCAGCATCATCGCTGATATCCGCCTGCTCATGAGCATTTCGGCTGCGCCGGAACTGCAATCGCCAGAGAGTATTGCGGCTTTTGCCAAGGTTGAAGGCGACCTCTATGACCTAGCGGAAAAGTTGGGCGATGGTTCTTTCCCGAGCCAGTCAAAGATCGACGCGGCCCTTGCGGAAGCACAGGGACAGGCCAAATGGGGGCTGGATAGCGTTGAAATCCCGCTTTTACCGGAAACGGCGAGAGGCGTGCGCTTCAAGTTGATTGCTGATGAGATTTCTGAAGTCGCATCTGCTTTCTCCAAAATCCGGAATTTAAGCCCGGAACTGGATACCCAAACACGGGCTATCAAGGACCGTCTGGCCGCCTTCAAGGACCGCTCCGAAGCGGTTTCTGGTCTGTCTGAAGAAATTGAAGACAGCCGCGCCAAGACGATCAAGAACATCGACCGGCTCTACAAGCGCTTCGATGACGGTACGATTTTCCCGCCTGATGCCTTTGATGGTGTCGAGCAGGCTGTTAACGCGATTAACCTACAAAAGCAGAAGCAGCAGGGCGGCTTGAACGTGGTCAAGGCGACCATGTTCGGTGGTGGCATCATCGTGAAGGCCAAAACTCAGTGTTCGGAGCAGGGTTCAGGCCGTTGGCTGCCAAAGCCAACGGACGTACTCGCCACTTTCGGCCGCATCGCTAACCCCGAAATCGGCTTCAAGGACGTCCCCCTGATCTGGGTTCGCATGGTACCGATTTCCGACATTGTAGATTTCTTCATCCCTGACTTTTTGGCGGATATGATCCCGGGCTCGTACCCAAAG
>JBMTIF010000097.1:0-7465 GCA_049437045.1 Alphaproteobacteria bacterium
AATGGTGAACTGCCGCCCGTCCTTGGCCATTTCGGTGGGAATAAAGCCCAGTGCAACCGATTGTTGGCTGTAGTGCGCATAGCCGCCAGAGGTCACGAAGCCGACAACAGCGTCACCGTCGAAGATCGGCTCATCCGCAACCACGTCGGCATCCAGAGCGTCAACGGCAAAGGCGCAGAGGATCCGCGCCGGTCCGGCTGACTTCTCTGCGGCGGCCGCCGCCTTTCCGATAAAATCGACAGGTTTGTTGTAGCTGACAAAGCGGTCCATGCCTGTTTCTGCCGGCAAATAGTCCGGGCGAAACTCGCGCATCCAGGAGCCAAAAAACTTCTCCAGCCGCAAACTCATCATCGCCCGCATCCCAAAGGGGCGCATTCCGTGTGCTTCGCCCGCCTGTGCCAACACCTGATAGAGCCCGTACTGTTCATCAGCGTTGACGTAGATTTCATACCCAAGATCGCCCGTGTAGCTCACCCGCTGCACCAGCGCCTGATAGGGGCCAACATCGATGGTTTGAGCATCCATGAAGCGGAATGCAGCGGCCGAAACATCGGCCCGCGTGGTCGCGGCGAGTACGTCTCGCGCCCGTGGCCCGGCAATCTGGAAACCGATCCGGCGCGTGGAGATGTTTTCGATACGGACGTCGTAGCCATCAAGGTGTTGATCGAACCAACGCATGTGGAAAGCCTGCGCACCAAAGGATGCCGTGAGCTGAAATATGTCGTCGGCCAGAGCCGTCACTGTGAAGTCGCCGATCAGCTTGCCGGCCGGTGACAGCATGGGGGTCAGCGATAATCGCCCAACCTTGGGGATCCGGCCAGCCATAATCCAGTCCAGCCACGCGCGCGCGTCGGACCCTGTTATCCGGTACTTGCCAAAGTTATGGATCTCGTTGATCCCAACGGCTTCCCGGACTGCCCGGCATTCCTGCGCCGTCGCATCCCACGCATTGGATCGGCGGAACGACGGGGTTTCTTCCAGTGGCTCGCCGGGCAAGGCGAAGTAATTCACCGCTTCCATCCCGTAAGCTGAGCCAAAAACAGCCCGCTGGTCTTTCCAGATCTGAAACGCCGGTGTGGTCTGGAACGGCCGCATCACCGGCAGTTCTTCGTTGGGGTAAGAGACCGAGAACCGGCGCTGGTAGTTCTCGCGTACCTTTTCCCGCGTGTAGGCTGGGGTAATCCAGTCACCAAAGCGCGCAACATCCATAGCGAAAATATCGCGGCTCGGCTCACCCTCTACCATCCATTCAGCCAGGCTCAGTCCAACTCCGCCGCCCTGAGAGAACCCTGCCATCACCGCAACGGCAGACCAGTAGTTCTTCAGGCCCGGTACGGGGCCAACAAGCGGGTTGCCGTCGGGGGCAAAAGTGAAGGGACCGTTGATAACGGTTTTGACACCAGCACGCTCAAGGATCGGGAACCGGCGATAGGCGAACTCGACCGAGTCCGAGATCCGCTCAAGCTTGTTGTCGAGCAGCTCATGGCCAAAATTCCAGGGCGTACCATCGACCGCCCAAGGGTCGCAGCGCTGCTCATAAAACCCGATACATAGTCCTTGGCGTTCTTGGCGCAGGTAACTTTCGCCTTCTGGGTCCATGACGTGAGGCAGTTCTTCGTCGCGCTCGTAGACTTCCGGAATGTCTTCGGTGATCAGGTACTGGTGCTCCATCGGGTGCAGCGGCAGGTAAACACCTGCCATTGCCCCAACTTCTCGCGCCCACAGGCCCGCCGCGTTGACAATGTGCTCCGCGTGAACCGTCCCGTTCTCTGTGACCACATCCCAGGTTCCGTCCGGCCTTGGATTGGTCTCCAGCACAGGACAACGCAGTTCGATCTCCGCGCCTGCCATCCGCGCTGCCTTGGCATAGGCATGCGTAGTGCCGGAGGGGTCGAGGTGACCGTCCAACGGGTCATAGAGCCCACCCAGCACGCCTTCGACGTTCGTGATGGGGGAGAGTTTTTTGATTTCTTCCGGGCTGACGATCTGCGTATCCAGGCCCATGTAACGATGCTTGGCCCGCTCGGCGACCAGATAGTCGAGCCGATCCTGCGTGCCGGCCAGTGTGACGCCGCCCACGTGGTGCAGGCCACAGCTCATCCCGGTGATTTCTTCAAGCTCGCGATACAGCCGGATGGTGTAGCCTTGGAGCGCGGCCATATTGGTATCGGCGTTGAGCGTATGAAACCCGCCTGCCGCGTGCCAGGTCGAACCCGATGTCAGCTCAGAGCGCTCAATCAGCATGATGTCGGTCCAACCCAGTTTGGTCAGGTGATAGAGCACAGAGCAGCCAACAACACCGCCGCCAATAACGACGACCTTCGCAGAGGTTTTCATGGACGTATTTCCCAGAACTAAACACAGCAATCAGGTTCATATTCAGCGCAGTTTTCACCCCGCCATTCAACCCATTGCGACCTCACCAACCGTGTTTGCACCAAAAAGAAACCCCGGTGCAGGGAATGCACCGGGGTCGCTTTTGGTTCTGGCCCGCAACAGGGCCAAAATCGAGCTTACTGCGGGATGGTCGCGTCGATGCCCTGGATGTACCAGTTCATACCAACGAGGGTACCGTCCGTCAGGTTGGCTTCGCCAGCTGCACAGTCCTCAGCCAATGCACCGTCCTGCTTGTAGATCGGGCAAGGGAAGGAGTGACGCTCGCCGTTTGCCAGCGCCATTTCTAGCGCCTTGGCTTCCGCCATTACGTCGTCAGGCATGTTGCCGTAGGAGCCCATGACAACCATGCCGGTCTCGCCGCCCATGCCGTCTTTGGTCAGACCCCACCAGGTGTCCTGCTGCTCCCATGTGCCGTCGCGGACTGCGATTGCACGATCAACGTAGTAGCTGTCCCAGTCGTCCACGATGGAAACCAGGTGAGCATTTGGACCGAAGCGGGACATGTCGGACGCCTGACCGAAGGCCTTGATGCCAGCGTTTTCAGCAATCTGCATCGCCGCTGGGGAGTCCGTGTGCTGGACGATCACGTCAGCACCGTTATCGATCAGCGCCTGAGCCGCTGCTGCTTCTTTCGCTGGGTCGAACCAGGTGAAGACCCAAACGATTTCAACTTCAACGTCTGGGTTGTGCTGCTTGGCTTCAAGCATGAACGCGTTGATACCGCGGATAACTTCCGGGATTGGGAAGGACGCGATGTAACCGATCTTGTTGGACTCGGTCACCTTTGCTGCGATCAGACCTTCAACCACGCGACCTTCGTAGAAGCGGGCGGAGAAAGTGGTCACGTTCGGATGCGCACGGATGTAGCCCGTTGCGTGTTCGAACTTGATGTCAGGGTAAGCACCCGCAACTTCGTTGGTTGCATCCATGAAGCCGAAGGACGTGGTGAAGATCAGATCGTGGCCGGTTTCAGCCAACTGGGTGATTGCTTCAACAGCTTCCGGGCCTTCTGGAACGTTTTCCAGCGCCGTCGTGGTGATGCCGTCCAGTGCTTCAACAGCCTGGCGGCCGATGTCGTGACGGTAGGTCCAGCCAAGGTCACCTGGAGGGCCAACGTATACGAAGCCGACTTTGGTTTCAGCCTGAGCCGGGGATGCCACAAATGCACCGAAGGTCAGTGCAGATGCGAGCAGGGTAATGGCACGATTCATTTGAGGGTCTCCTCTACTTAGTCTCAACGTGCAGGATTGGGTGAGGGGTTGAGCGGATCCTTTGCATCACGAGCGTGGTTCAAAGGATTGGCCAAGACTGGCCGGGGCGTTGCGTCGGATCATCACCGGGTTCCGGGAGATCAGAACGAGCACGACCACCGGCACAATATATGGCAGAGCTGTCAAGAAATAGGAAACTTCCAGCGACATGTTCGAGAATATTGCCTTCAAACGAGGCTCCAAGGCGAGCACGATGCCAAACAAATAGGCACCAAGAAGCACGCGGCCAGGACGCCATGTGGAGAAGAGAATCAACGCCAGCGCGAGCCAGCCTTTGCCAACCGTGATTCCTTCGGTCCATTTCGGCGCAATTTGTGCGATTACGATGAAAGCACCCGCCAAACCGGCCATAGCGCCTCCAAACATGATGGTCATCATCCGCACCAGAATCACGGGGTAGCCTAAAGCATAGGCAGAATGATGGTTCTCACCCACCGCACGGACAACCAGCCCGGCACGGGTGCGGCTGAGGAAGAACCAGACCGCAATCAGCATCACGAACGAGAAAGGCACCAGCAGGTTCTGGCTGAACAGAAGTGGTCCCAAAATGGGGAAGTCGCCCCAGCTTTTGGGGAACAGCGGTGGGACGCTCGCGACGATGGCGGCGGTGTAATCCACACCAAAGAAGTTACCGCCCAAAGAGTTGGAAAGCCCGGCGCCCAGAACTGTCAGGCCCAGACCAGCCGCGATGTGGTTGGCGCGAAAGTACTGTGTCAGGAAGCCGAACAGCGCTGCTGCCAGAGCACCGACAACCGCGGCAACAATCAGCGATCCGATGTATTGGAACTGGTTGACTGAGTTTTCGAATGTGAAACAGGTTTCGCCGATCAGCATGGTGCAGGTCGAGGTTTGCAGTTGGTACAGCGCAATGAACCCGGCCAGACCGCCGATAAGCATCATACCTTCAACCCCGAGGTTGATTACGCCCGACTTCTCGACCACCAGTTCACCGATGGCGGCAAGCAGCAGCGGGGTTGCGAGCAGCATGGATGCTGCGAGAATCTGGATAACGAGATCACTCATGCTGCGCCCTCCGTGCTCAAATCGGGTTTACCGAAAACAACCCTGTATTGGCTGAGGAAGGCTGTGCCCAAAACCGCGAACAGGGCTGTGACCTGAACCAGATCGGCGACTGCGTCATCCACCTGACTGGCCGACTGCACATAGGTTGCCCCGACGTTGACGTAGGAAATCAGCAGCGCAGCGGCGACGATCCCGATGGGATGCAGACGACCAAGAAAGGCGATGACGATGGCGGTGAAGCCCAAGCCGTTGAGGTAATTTTCCGACTGGATCAGCTTACCGGTTTCGGCTGACAGGAAGATTGCACCCGCCAGACCGGCCGTCGCGCCCGACAGAATGAACGACATCCAGACCGTCATTTTCGGGGAAAAACCGGCAAATTTCTGGGCACGCGGCGTGTTCTGCGCGACCCGCAGGCTGTAGCCGAAGGTCGTGAACAGGACGACGAAAGCAAGGATCAGGATGGCTCCAGCGCTTATGACAACGCCCCAGTGGAAGTCCGTGCGTTCAATGATGGATGCGATACGAAGGCTTGCGTGGATCGGGTCGCTTTCTGCTTGTCCTGCTTTGGGGTCACCTTTCCAGGGGCCGGTGGTCACGTAGTTCAGAACATTCGCTGCGACGTACACCAGCATCAAAGAAGTCAGCAGTTCATTGGTATTGGCCCAAACCCGCAGTGCGGCCGGGATCAGCGCCCAAATCACACCGCCCAAAATGCCGAACAGCAGCATGATTGGCAGGAACCAGACGGTATCCGGCATGCCGAACAGCAGATAGGCACCAAAAGCGAAGATTGAGCCAAAGGCGAACTGACCTTCTGCTCCGATATTCCAGACGTTGGCGCGAAACCCGATACTTAGCCCCACTGCCATGATGGCCAGATAAGACGATTTCTGCAGCACAAATCCCCATTGCACCGAAGCTGTTCGGGCTTGCCACGGAAAGGTCAGCAGCGTCCAGGTATCGGCCAGCGGCTCATCGGACATGGCGACCATGACCAGAAAGCCAACAACCACAGTGATGGCCAAGGCGAGCAACAGCGGGAAGGCAGCGGCCCAAAGTCCGAACTGTGTGCGTGGAACAAAACGGATCATGCGGCTTGCTCCTTCACGTCACCGGTCATGGCAACACCCAGCGTTTCTGCTGTCCACTCGCTTGTCTTTCTTGCTTCAGACAAATGACCATGGTTCAGCACGCAAAGCGTATCGGCCAATTCAAACAGCTCATCGAGATCCTGACTGATGACCAGCAACGCCGAGCCGCTTTCAGCCAGTGCTTTAAGTTGGTCTCGAATGTTGGTGGCCGAGCCCATATCCACGCCCCAGGTCGGCTGATTGACGACCAGCACTTCTGGATGCTTGATCAGCTCTCGTCCCACGATGAATTTCTGAAGATTACCGCCGGACAGGGAACCTGCACGGCCCGCAACGCCAGCGTGACGGACGTCGTAGCCGTCGCAAACTTCGACGGCATGTTCTTTGATTCGTGTCCAGTTAATCAATCCGCGCCGCTGAAAGCCATCCGTCCCAAGGTTGGAAAGCAGCGTGTTGTCGATCAGGCTGAAGTCCGGGACAGCAGCATGGCCCAGCCGTTCTTCAGGCACAAAGGCACCGCCCAGTGCGCGACGCTCCGACGGGCCAGAGCGCCCGGCTTCCACGCCGTTGAGATAAACTACACCGGCTTGCGGAGCCAGCTCCTCGCCGGACAGGTAGGCGTACAACGCTTCCTGTCCGTTACCGGCGACGCCGGCTACACCGACAATTTCGCCCCGGCGAACAGTGAGTGCGGGGATAGTGATATCGCAGGTCTTCAAGTCACGGACTTCCAGCGCCACTTCACCAAGTTTCTGCGTGCCTTTGGCGGTTGGGACTGGACGGGTGCCAATCATCATTTCGGCGATTTCTTCAGCAGTTTTTTCTGCGGGCACACAGGTCGCGACAACCTTGCCGCCGCGTAGAATGGTTGCGCGTTCGCACAGGGCACGGACCTCGTTGAGTTTGTGAGAAATGAAGACCAACCCGCGGCCTTCGTCGCGCAGCAGTCTCAAGGTCGCAAACAGGGCTTCAGCTTCTTGCGGGGTCAGGACCGATGTCGGTTCATCGAGGATGAGCAATTCTGGTTCACCCAGCAAAGCGCGGACAATCTCAATCCGTTGTTTTTCACCAGCTGACAATGTGAAGACCAGAGCGTCAGGGTCGAGCGGCAGGCCGTATTTCTCTGACATTTCGATGATACGGTCGCGCTGGGTTGCGTCGAACTGTCCACCCAGGCCGAGCGCGATGTTTTCACCCACTGACATGCCATCAAACAGCGCAAAGTGTTGGTGAACCATCCCGATGCCAAGGGCTTTGGAAGCTTGTGGCGAGGCGATTGTGGTTTCCTGCCCTTTCCAGACAATTCGCCCGGAATCCGGTTTGGTCAGCCCGGAAAGAACCTTCATCAAGGTCGACTTCCCCGCGCCATTTTCCCCGAGCAAAGCGTGGATTTCCCCACGCTCAACGGCAAAATCCACGGCGTCGTTTGCCAGTACTCCGGGATAAGCCTTGGTAATTCGCTCCAGCGAAAGCAGACTTGTCATTCCCCGTTCTCACGCCTCTGCACGATTAATTGTTTCAAATCGGCTATACCGCAGCACTGCTTAATTCGCGAGCCTTTGGCCTGTGGATGACTTGTTGTGCGCATGAATTCATCACGAATGCGTAAGATTCTGCCAAAAGTGTCGGCCTTTGGATACTAGCGGGGCGGAATTTTCATGGCCTTTTCTGAGCATTCGG
>JBMTIF010000098.1:0-7455 GCA_049437045.1 Alphaproteobacteria bacterium
CGGTATCGGCCTTGGTACCATTTTCGGTAGCTACTTCCTGGCAGTATCCCGCAACCCGGCATCTGCTCCTAAGTTCCAGACGTGGCTGTTCGTAGGCTTCGCACTGGTAGAAGCATTCGGTATTTTCGCACTTCTGATTGCTCTGATGATTATGTTCGTCATCTAACAGGTGACCTTGGATCTTCGTCGCGCGGTCCACTGTTTCTCGGCTGAGAACCTGGTCCGCGCGGTGGCGTTTCCTGTGAACCTGATTGAGCGACGAAACTTCTAAAGACAACAGTGGGAGGCTTCGATGCCTCAGTTCGATATACTAAGTGATCCGGCTGCCATCGGTCTGAATCTGGCCTGGTTTGTCGTGCTGTTCGCTTTGACCATGTTCATCGTAAACATGGGCATCAAGCGCATCATCGCGGTGCGCGAAAAGCGGGAAGTTTTGACCAGCGGCAACGTCGAGAAAGCAGAAGCTCTGCTCGATGAGGCTAAGCAACTGATGAACGCTTACGAGGAAAAGATGGCGTCTGCGCGCAGTGAAGCGCAAGGCATCATCAAAGAAGCCTCGGATGCGGCTGCGGCCAAGGCTGCGGCAGCTCAGTCCAAGCTGGCTGATGAGCTGACGGCCAAGCGCGTCGAAATCGAGACCGCGATTGCAAACCAGACAGAAGCAGCTCTGGCTGAACTGTCCACGGTAGCGTCCGATACGGCTTCGGCAGCGGCAACGCAAATCCTCGGCGTCAAGGTTGACGGTGACAAGCTGAGCGCGGCTGTAAAGGAAATCAGTCATGCTTGAGTTTATCATTTACGAACTTCAGCACGCGACCTTCTGGGTTGGCTTCGGCTCTATCGTCTTCCTTGCCTTCGTTTGGTGGCAGGCGGGCGACAGCATCAAAGGCATGCTCGACAAACGTGGCGTCGAGATTTCTGCCAAGATCGATGAAGCCACCGATCTGCTTTCGCAGGCTGAGGCGCAGATGGAAGAGTACCGGGCAAAGTTCGGCAAGGCTGATGCTGATGCAGCAGCGATTGTTGAGCAAGCTACGGACGAAGCCAAGCGCCTGACGGAAAAGGCCGGTACGGACCTCAGCTCTCTGCTCGAGCGCCGCAGCGCGGCTTTTGACCAGCGGATGAACCAGCTGCAGGTGCAGGCTCAGAACGATCTGAAGTCCCGCGCTGCGGAATTGGCCATCGGAGCACTGCGCAAATCCCTGCCTGAGCAGTTGGATGCAGCAGCGTTGGCCTCATTGGCTGACACGGCAATTGATGACCTGCCCAACCGCGTTTAGACGCAACAGAGCAGACATTCAAAACAAGGGGCTTCGCGGCCCCTTTTTTTGTGGCCATGTCACAGGCGTGGTTTGAAATAACGGGAATTCAATGGGTCAACTCTCTCAAGGCTTGAAGTCCGGCCTGCGCGACGGAGCGGTCATCGGTCTGACAGCAGCGTTACTTGGATTGATGTATTCACTGGCCGCGCTCGAAGCTGGCCTGAGTGCAATCGAAGCCGTTTTTTATTCAGCCGTCGTCTATTCAGCTGCCGTCCAGTTTGCCGCGCTTGGCACAGAGTCCTCCCTTGGCGCTGTCATCACCCTGCTCTCTGGCAGTCTGTTCATCTGCTCCCGCAATGTTCTGATGTCTCTGGACATGGCAAGAAATGCCAAGGGTCGGCTGGCAGAATTGCTCTCTTTGACCGGTTTGGTCGATGCCGCCTGGGCCATGTCTCGCGGATACAAGAAAGAGGACTTCTGGGGGTATTTCTATGGACAGGCCATCGCAATTTATGTGCTTTGGATGACCGGTTCTATCGCCGGTGCCGTTGTTCCCATCCCGGATCATCCCACCATCGACGCTGCCTTCGCAGCAACGCCCGTGGTGTTCTTTTCACTAATGATCGCGCTGATCTGGCGCAATGGCACCAACAAGCTGCCTCATCTGGTCACCGCTCTACTGACCATCATCGCCGCCAAGCTGATCGGCCTGCCCGATACGCTTGCCGCTCTGCTGGGTGCAAGCATTGCTGCGGTGTCGTTTGTGATGTTCCTGCCAATCGATGACAAGTCCCAAGCAGAGGAGACGCAGTCGTGAGGTTGGATGTCGTACTTATCGGGCTGGCGCTGTCGGCTGTGGTCATGCTCAGTCGAATGGGGCCCTTTGCCCTGCTCGCCGGACGCACCATTCATCCCCGCCTGCGTAAGCTGATCGAGATCATGCCCGGCTGCGCCATTGCCGGGTTCATGACAACCTGGGCCTTGCCGGGTGAAGGTGAGGGTATGATCGACAAGCTGCCGCTGTGGCTGGGTGGACTGACAGCCATGGCGATCTGTTTGCCAACAGGCCGCTTGTTGCTGGGAATGGTTGCTGGGCTGAGCGTTGCGGCGCTAGGAAGTCTCGCTCTTTAGCGCCGCTTGAGCCGCCGCCAGCCGCGCAATCGGCACTCGGTATGGAGAACAGGATACGCTGTTGAAACCGAGATCGTGCGCCAACGTCACGGAAGCTGGCTCCGCCCCCTGCTCCCCGCACAGTCCCATGGGCATGTCGGTCTTGGTCATTCGCCCGCGTTCGACTGCGATGGCCAACAGCTCACCCACCCCCTGATCATCCAGAACCCGGAAAGGGTTAGATGCCAGCAAGCCAAGGTTTCGGTATTCGGGCATGAACGTGCCGGCATCATCACGGCTCAAGCCAAAGGCGAGCTGTGTCAGGTCGTTGGTGCCGAAGGAGAAGAAATCGCAGTCCTGCGCAATCTCCTCCGCCCGCAGGCAGGCCCGAGGCGTTTCAATCATTGCGCCGATGCCAATTCTCTGGCGTGCGTCTTCCGTAACGATAGGCTCCAGCCGCTCACGCAGGATAGAAACCTCGCTGGCAGACGAGATCAGCGGCAGCATGATATCCACGCGCGGTTGGATCCCCTGCTTCCGCGCCTGCCGGCAAGCGGCCATCAGCGCCCGGACCTGTGACTCGTAAATCTCAGGAAACATGATCCCCAGGCGACACCCGCGCAGTCCCATCATAGGGTTGGCTTCACGAAGGGCTTCAAGCCGCCGCTGGATGCGCAGCAAACCCAGCCCCGTCGCCTCAGCCAGATGTTCGATCTCACCACTTTCGGACGGCAAAAACTCATGCAAGGGCGGGTCAAGCAGGCGGACGGTCACGGGCTTACCCCGCAACACCAACAACAGGCGCAGGAACTCCGCCTGCACCAGTGGCTCCAGCTCTTTGAGCACAGCTTCCCGCGCTTCAACGGTTTCGGCGAGGATCATCCGTTGCACATCACCAAGCCGTTCGGCGTTAAGGAACATGTGCTCAGTCCGGCCCAGGCCAATGCCCTCTGCCCCAAAATGCAGAGCCAATTCGACCTCAGCCACCGTTTCAGCGTTGGCCAAAACCTCCATAGAACGCGTGGCGTCACACCAAGCCATGATCTTGTCAAAGGCTTCGGGCAAGGCGGGCTCCTGGGTCTCAACACGCCCCGGCAAAACCCGGCCAGACGTGCCGTCGATGGTCAGCCAGTCGCCCTCATAGAAAAGTTGTTCGCCGATTTTCAGTGTCCGACTGTCCGGGTCGATGTCCATCTCGCGCACACCAACCACGCAAGGCTTACCCAGACCGCGTGCAATCACCGCTGCGTGGCTGGTCATGCCACCAGCACGCGTCACCACACCGGCTGCGACGGTGATGGCGCGGATGTCTTCAGGCGTGGTTTCCTTGCGCACCAGCAGGACCGGTCCCGCCCCCGAAGTCTGCGCCACGTCGATGGCATCTCGTGCTGAAAAGTAAATCCGGCCTGCAACCGCGCCCGGGCTGGCGTTGATTCCCTTGGCGATGGTGAGGTTTTCTCCGCCGGGAGCCAAACGTGGGTGGAGCATTTCTTCCAGATCCAGCGCTGAAATCTGCTCCAGCCCCTGTGCCTGTGTCAGATGCCCGCCTTCCACGAGATCAACCAGCGCCGTGAACTTCTGCCGAGGCGAGAGGACCAGTGCTTCTGCATCGAAAATCCGCCCGTCAGCGATGGTCAGCTTGAGCGGATAGCCCAGGACAGCTTCGGCCTGCGCCGCCAGATCACCGCCCGTGGCCTTCCCCGATCCGGCGTCGCGGCTGTCAATTTCCACCAGCGTCGACGTCGGCGTTTCCTGAATCACCCAGTGCCGCGGCTCTTCATCCACCAGCCCCAGCATGCGCGCACGCTCCAGCGCCTGACGCTGCTTGTTCAGGGCGGTGTTGATATCCGTGATGGGGGTCGCGGCGCGCAAACGGGCGCCTTCGTACCGCAGCGATATATCGGCGGTGAACGACGCTGCCGCCTTCTCCGCGTCCTCGTTGGTTTCGCACAGCGTCAGGGCCGCGACAGGCAAACCTGCCGCTGCCAGCCTTTCAAGTCGGCTCGCTACTGTTCCCATACTAAAGCCGATGCTCCACGCGAGCGCTGGTTTTCGGGCTTTAGCCTTCCAGCGCAGACAATCGAACGATGGAATCTACAGAACCGAGGAACTGAGACAAGAGCGCAAGGCGGTTTTCGCGGATTGCTGCGACATCGGCGTTCACCATGACACCTTCGAAGAAGGCATCAATCGGTGCGCGGAGCTTGGCGAGTTCGCCAAAAGTTGCCCCGAAATCCTCAGCTGCAAGGTATTCACCAGCCTTGGAGCCTGTCAGTGCGGCGTGGAGTGCCTTTTCTGCCGGCTCTTCGAACAGAGACGCGTCGACCGATCCGACAGAAAGCTCGCCTTTGGCCTTTTTCGCCTCTGCACGCAGAATGTTGGCCGCGCGGCGATACCCGGCGAGCAAATCCGCCCCGGAGTCTGTGCCGACAAAGTCGCGAAGGGCTTCGACACGCTTCGTCACGCGCACCAAATCGTCATCCATACTGGATCCCGCTTCGAAGACAGCTGCGATCCAATCGTGCCGCAGCCCCCGGTCCTTCAGCGTGACCTTCATCCGGTCTGCGATAAAGCCCAACAGGTCGGCGGAAATATCGCTGTTCCCACCGTAGAGCATTTCGGCTTCGCGGAAGGCGTTGACCAATGGGATGCGAATGTCATTCTCGACCAGCAGCCGCACCACGCCCAGCGCTGCACGGCGTAGGGCAAAGGGGTCTTTGGAACCGGTTGGCTTTTCATCAATCCGCCAGAAACCGACCAAAGCATCGATCTTGTCCGCCAGCGCAACGGCGACTGAAAGCGGGGCCGAGGGACAGTCGTCGTTTGGACCCAGTGGGGAATAGTGCTCACTGATCGCTTTGGCGACACCGGCGTCTTCCCCGTCATGGGTGGCGTAGTATGATCCCATGATGCCTTGCAGCTCCGGGAACTCGCCCACCATCCCAGTGGTCAGATCCGCTTTGGACAGTCGAGCCGCTGAACGGGCCGCATCACGGTCTGCGCCCTTGATGTATGAACTCAGCCACGCGGCCATCGGAGCCATGCGGTCGATCCGGTCGCCAACAGTGCCGAGCTTGGCGTGGAACACGATGGAGGACAGTGCCGGAACACGGTTTTCCAGCATCTCCTTACGGTCTTGGTTCCAGAAGAATTCAGCATCCGACAGACGCGCCGCGAGCACCCGCTCATTGCCACCAGCGATCCGCGCAAAGGTTTCCGCCTCGCGCTTGCCGTCGGCAACGGTGATGAAATAGGGCGCGAGGCTCCCGTCTGCCTGCTGCAGAGCAAAGTATTTCTGGTGCTCTTTCATGGACAACACGAGCACTTCCTTGGGCACCGCCATGAAGCGTTCGGGAATTTGCCCGCGCACAATGGTGGGCCACTCGACCAGCCCCGTCACTTCACTCAGCAAACCCGCATCTTCGATGAGCGTGCAGCCAACTTCTTCGGCCGCTTTACGGGCACCGGCGAGAATGGCATCGGCGCGCTCGGTCTGATTGACCACAACCGACCCTTCCCGCAGCTGATCTTCAAAGCTGTCTGGACCAGTCAATGAAATTGTGCCGGAGCCGGAAAAACGGTGTCCTTCGGTTTCACGCCCAAAAGCGATGCTCTCACCATTACCCAGATCGAGCTGACCGGGCACCACCTGCTCACCAAAGAGCGCAACGATGCGGTGCAAGGGGCGGACCCAGCGGAATGAACCCCGACCCCAACGCATGGACTTGGGCCAGGTAAAGTCGCGGATGGCCTTTTCAATCAGACTGGGCAGCAGGTCGATGGTCTGCTGACCTTTGATGTGCTGGACGGCAAAGTAGAAGTTGCCCTTGGGCGTTTCACGCAGCTCGGCCTCGTCCAAAGATGCCAGTCCATTTGCGGTCAAAAAGCCTGCAACCGCCTGCTCAGGGGCGCCTTCGCGAGGACCGCGGCGCTCTTCGCTGCGATCCGCCTGAGAAACTGGAATGTCGGCAATCCGCAGGGCGATATGGCGCGGCGCGAACCAGACGGTGGTCGCACCGACGGCCAGCCCCTCGGCCTTGAGCGCATCAGCGATGGATTGAGCCAGATCGTTGGCTGCACCCTTTTGCATGCGCGCTGGAATTTCTTCTGAGAACAGGTCGATCAACAGGGTTTCGGTCGTGCTCATGATCAGACCTCCACAGACATGGGTTGCGGTTGCTCACCCCGTCCACCGGGACTGTCAGCCCAGGCCTCGGCACAGCCTTTCGCCAGCGCACGGACACGGCCGATATAGGCTTGCCGCTCGGTCACCGAAATCACACCGCGCGCATCGAGCAGATTGAACAGGTGCGAGGCCTTCATGGTCTGGTCGTAGGCCGGCAGCGAAAGCGGTGGGTCCTGACTCAGCAGGTGCTGAGACATGGCCTCGGCATCCTTGAAGTGCTGGAAGAGCGCTTCGGTGTCAGCGTGTTCAAAGTTGTAGGCGGAAAACTCCTGCTCAGCCTGCAGGAAAACGTCGCCATAGCATTTGCCGCCTTGGTCTGTCGGAATGCCGTCCCAGTCCAGCTCATAGACATTGTCCACGCCCTGAACGTACATTTTCAGACGCTCCATACCGTAGGTGAGCTCCAGTGGAACAGGGTTACAGGCAATGCCGCCGGCCTGCTGAAAGTAGGTGAACTGGCTGACCTCCATACCGTCACACCAGATTTCCCAGCCCAGCCCCCAGGCACCCAGTGTGGGGCTTTCCCAGTCATCCTCGACAAATCGGACGTCATGCTTCTGCAGATCGATGCCCAGAACTTCGAGCGAACCCAAATACAGCTCCTGCGCGTTCGCCGGGCTTGGCTTCATCAGCACCTGAAACTGGTAGTAATGCTGCAAACGGTTCGGGTTGGCACCATAGCGGCCATCGGTGGGGCGACGGGAAGGCTGGACGTATGCGGCGTTCCAGATGGTATCGCCAATCGAGCGCAAGGTTGTTGCCGGGTGAAAGGTTCCCGCGCCCACTTCCATGTCATAGGGCTGCAAGACCACACAGCCCTGTTCGGCCCAATAGGTCTGCAAATTCAGGACGAGGCGCTGAAAACAAGTGGCCTTGTCAGCCTTTTGCTTCTGAAAA
>JBMTIF010000099.1:0-7401 GCA_049437045.1 Alphaproteobacteria bacterium
AAAGCCTTTAAACGCCAAGCGTATCCAATGATTGCTCTCGTGTCCGCCATTAAAGCAATGGGCTTTCGTGCGCGCCTTCAGCTTTCTCGAAAGTTGTGCCCGAACCATCGGAGCGATCCTTGAACGGTGCAAGGCGGTCCAAAGTCATGACGTAGCCTGCTTCCGCCAAATCTGTGCTGTCGTTGGCGACGCTCATGATCCCCGTGGCGGTTACCGGTTGCCAGTTGTGATACAGTTTAGCACCGTCCTCGGCATAGATCGAAATCACCTGATTTGGCGGTGGAGCGGGCGTATGGATGCAGGCACCCTGATAGGGGACAAGCAAGAAATGATGTGTGGTATCTCGCAAAGCGTCCAAAGGAACCATAAAGCCGGAAATTGCCATGCGCTGGCCATCCAATTGCGCGACCGTGCTTGTTTCGGCTGCCACCCGCGCTTCTTCGTTCTCCGGAAACTCCTGCAAGACCTCATAGGCGGCGAACGCCTCCTCAGGCAGCAGGACGTTCCAAGATAGCTCCAGACCCGCCGCCTGTTCGGTTTGAATCTGCGGGAGGATAACCTTGCGAAACACAAACATGCCGATGACGCACGCGGTCAAAAGAACGACGAGCGCTATCAGTACTCCTCTCAGAACCTGCATCTTCGACCAACCTCTCCCGTCCCTTAGTATCTGGACCGCATGCCGTCTTGAAGTGATGAACGGTAAGCCAGCACTGCCGGCACCAATCCTGTTACGACGCTAACACCAACAAAGGCTGCTAGCGCTTGCATCTGACTTGGCATCAACATGATTGCATTCAAGTCCAACTTCAAGAAGGCACCCAGTACCTGACTGGCAATCCAGGTACCGCCAAGAGTGAGCACGACGCCACAAATTGCCGCGGCGACACTGATAAAGGCAGCTTCAACGACCAGCAGAGCAGCAATGGTTGTGGGCTGAGCCCCCATCGCGCGGTAAATCGCAATTTCACGCCGACGCAAATCAAGTGTAGCCACGAGCAAAGTCATCTGCCCAGCGAGAGCAACGATGACGATCAGAACGGAAAAAATGAGCAGCGCGTTTTCTGCTGAGCTCACCAGCAGCCAAAGCTGAGACAAGGTGATCCCCGGTAAAACGCCTGTCAGGGGTTCAGTCCGGTCTCGGTCCTCGATGTCCTCCACGAATTGGAAAATCCGACGCTTTGATTTGAGGCCAACGTAAACGGCGGTGAGCAATGAAGGTTCAAAAGCTGGACCAGACAGGTCGATCGCTGTTCTGTCAGTTACATCGGTATGTCGCTCGACTGCAGCTCCGGGCACCGACCCATTCCAACCTTCATGGATCGCCTCAAAAGCACGAATATGGACAAACAGACTGTAGTCCACTGGCGTACCGGTCGGTTGTAAGATCCCCGTGACAATAAAAGGCTGCGCCTTGTGACTCTCATCACCCGCCGATGCGAGGCCATGCTGTACAGCCAGCGGCGCACCTAGCGTGTATTTGAGGTTTCTCGCAACTTCGGAACCCAGAACGACGCCAAATCCATTGAGAAGAGCTTCGTCCTTCTCCTTGAACGCCAGCAAACGACCGCGTCCGATCCGGACATGGTCGAAATAGTCGGCCGTCGTAGCGATCACGCGGTACCCTCTATGACTGTCACCCAGACTGATCGGCACCGCCCATTCCACACGGTCGTCCTTTTGCACATCGAGGAAGCTGTCCCACCGCATGGATGGTGAAGCGTCACCAATTTGGAAGACCGTATAGAGCAACAAGCCCAAATCGCTGCCGCGAGAACCGACCAGCACGTCAACGCCGCTGATGGTACCGTCAAAGCTTTCACGTGCGGATATTCTGAGCCGCTCGATGGTCAGGAACAGAGCAACCGAAAGCGCCAACGTTGCGATGGTCAGTGCGAGGCTCAGCTTTCGTGACAGCATGGAGCGCAAGGTGAGTCCGAACATCAGGCCACCCCTCCGTCCAGCGTAATCAGCCGATCGAAGTCTTCGACCAGCCTGGGATCGTGCGTCACGAACAGGAGGGCGGAGCCGGATGCGCGCCGTGCGTCCTGCAGCAACTCCATGAAGCGTTTCTGATTCCCTTCATCCAAGGCGGACGTCGGCTCATCCGCAATAATCAGCGGCGGATTGCCCAGCAGCGCGCGGGCCGCAGCAACGCGTTGTCTTTGCCCAACTGACAGTGAACTTGCCGGTCGCTGCAAAATACCATCAGCAGTAAGGTCCATGGCGTCGAGCAACCGGGTGATTTCAGAAGAAAGAGAACGGTCAGCCAGTCGCTGTCGCCGAACTTTGCTGAACTGAACGCCCAGAGCGACATTCTGCTGAACCGTCGCGAAAGGCAGCAGGTTATGCTCCTGAAAAATCAAGCCAACGTTATCACCGCGCAGTCGATCAAATGCCCGAAGGCTCAAATCCCCGGCATCTAGCCCGAAGACTTCCATTCGACCGGCAGAGGGTCTCAAAACGCCACCAATCAAATCAAGCAACGTGGACTTTCCCGACCCCGATGGGCCAAGAATGGCAACGGCCTCACCAGAAGTGATGGAAAACTCAGGCACACGGAGTTCAAATCCGTCAGGTCGGCGGAACTGCAGGTTTTCGGCGCGGATCAAAACATTGTTCATTGCGCGCACGCTATCACAACTCGCTCGGCGAAGTGTTGGCCCAAGCCATCTTCAGCATTCTCATCGCGATCCAGTTCAGCCGCATAGATCAACAAATCTTCAGACGGATCTGGCTCGATGATGGTTGCCTTGCAGCCTCGCGGCCCGCCACGCAACCTTGGCCTGAAACCGTCGGCGTGCAGGATTTCAATGTAATAGGTCGGGTCAAACACCCGGTACTCGAATGGTCCAGCCGTGAGATCCAGAGGCATTTCGAGATCGATCCGAAACGTCAGTTCCATCTGGTTCCGGTTTTTAATCTGAGTGGAAACAAAGGTACCGACCAAATCGGGTATCTCTTCGCCCTGATAGGTCCACTCATTGAGCAGGTTATAGTTATTGAGATTGGAAACCATCTCACCGCCCAATGCCTGAGCCTGGTCCCGTACAATGTTACGCCTTGGTCGCTCGGCATTGAGTTCTTCAACGACGTAGGCGCTGAAGAAGGGGTCAAAAAGCCAGGATTGTTCAAGCGCAATCAGGCGCTTTTCTTCGTCAAACTTGAATTCAACCCGCAAATCGATCCACTCATGGGGATGGGCTGAAGCGGCTTTTCCAAGAACAAGCAAAAGCGCTACCGACAGAAACCTCAACCCGCTTGAACGGAGGGCAATCCCAATACCATGCACTCGAATTGCCCCCTTGATGCCATGGTTTAGAGCTTAAGCGTGGTTTCGCCCGGCTCTACGTGGCTCCCTTTTTGTCCTGACGGCGTGACGACTTCAACCTCCATTTCCTCCAAGTCGGGGAATTGGTTGAAGACAGTCGCCTCCAGACTGGTCAATTTTCCGGCATCGGAACAGGAAACGTCATATTCGGCATGGAAGGCGATGTGTTCAACTTCGCCGTCGTGTTCCTCAGCCTCGAAGTCAACGTGAACATCCGATACCGTACATCCAGCTGCTTCAGGCAAAAGCACGACACTTGCCATATCCGACAGCAATTCGATTTTGGCGTCGATCGCCGCTTGTTCTTCATCCGTCTTTGGCAGGTATTCAAAACCAACGATATCGATGGCCGGAGCCTCGAAGCTGATGAGAGCGCCAGCGTCGTCGATGACTATCTCCATAACCGCCTCACCGTGGACGTGGGCTTCTTCTGCCAAGGCAGCGCAGGAAAAGCTCGCTAAGGAAACTGCAGACAGTTTAAGGGTGCGCAAAAACATGTTAATCTCGTTTCTTGTGATGTTATAACATAACAATAAACATCTAACCTGTACGAAAAGCAAGAGCCTGCATCAAGAAATGAGTACCAACAAAGCAACCGACATACCCACTGCGCCTTCGCCCAACCAACATGGCGATCAAATCTTTGAGCCCCATGACCATGCTGCGTGCATCGCCCAGACCGTGGCGGCTGCGGAGGAAAAGTGCCAGTTGGAGCGTTCGAGATTGACCGAGACGCGTCGCAAGGTTCTTGATCTGTTGCTGGAAGAGCATCGCCCGTTAGGCGCCTATGCAATTCTGGAGCAATTGCGGAGCCGAGGGCAAAAGGCGCAACCGCCCGTGGCTTATCGTGCCTTGGATTTCCTGATCGAAAACGGTCTTGCCCATCGCATTGAAAGCCGAAATGCCTATGTTGCCTGCTCGGATCCAACAGGGTGTAACGCGCCAACGTTCTTTATCTGCCAGAAATGCGATCGGGTTGCAGAAACCCATTCGTCACACGGACGCTCTCCGGTGCAGGAAGCAGCCGAAGAAATGGGTTTCATCGTTGAAACAGAACTCAGAGAAGCAAATGGGACCTGCCCCACTTGTCTAAAAACCCCATAGGCGAGGGTCGGCTGGTTCAGTACAGGGTTTTCAGCGCCACAGCATCATAATCAGCAAGATCATCGAAATTGCCTTCTGCGACCTTCTTGGCCCAAAACGGATCCTGGAGCAGCGCGCGCCCGACCCCGACCATATCAAACTCGCCCCGGTCCAAACGCTCGATTACATCCGTAAGCGGTCGGGTTTTCGAACCCTCCCCCCGGAACGCTCCGATGAACTCGGAACTCAAGCCGACGGACCCCACGGTGATTGTTGGCAGACCGGAAAGCTTTTTTGTCCAACCCGCGAGATTTAACCCATCGAGGCCGTCGACTTCCTCAAATTCCGCTTCCCAAAACCGTCGCTGGGAACAGTGCAGGCAGTCCACACCAGCATCGACAAAGACCCGCAGAAAGGCTTCCAGTTCCTGCGGTGTCTCAGCCAGTTTCGCGTTGTAGTCCTGTGACTTCCATTGCGAGAACCGCAAAATAATCGGCATATCATCGCCAATCTGGGCGCGGCATTGCTTGATAATTTCTGCGGCAAAGGTCGCACGATCCGGCAATTCACCGCCAAAGTGATCCTGCCGCACATTCATTACGCCCCAAAAGAACTCGTCGATCAGGTATCCGTGCGCGCCGTGCAGCTCAATGCAATCAAAGTCCAGACGCTTGGCTTCACCCGCAGCGTTCGCAAAGGCCATGACCATATCCCAGACTTCTTCTTCGGACGGCGCGGGCTGGACGGGCTTCCCCTTATGGGTCAGTCCCGATGGACCATCGCAAGGTGCATCGGGTTCCGGCCCAGTACCGGGCTTACGCAGCATTCCCTGATGCCACAGTTGTGGCCCCATGAGGCCGCCAACCTCGTGAACCGCATCGATCACGTTTTGCCAACCGGCTAAGGCGTCCGACTTGTGGAAGTTCGGGATGCGAGTGTCATTGCTTGCACCACCCCGTGCCACGGTAGTGCCTTCGGAGATAATCAGACCCACGCTCGCTGCCGCCCGGCGCTGGTAATAGTCCCTCACGTCATCCGTTGGCACGCCTTCTGGGCTAAAACTGCGCGTCATTGGGGCCATGACAATCCGGTTTGGCAGTGTCATGCCCCGCAGGGTGATGGGCTGGAACAGGGGCGAGGTATTGGACAAGCGACTTCTCTCCGAAAAAAATTCGCGAAACTCTAGCGCCTCAACGCGCGAACGAAAATGGCAGTTCACGCGACTTCATGAAACCAGAAGCCCCGTTGAGTACCTCACGATACGAGTTGGTTCGGAAACTGAGATATTCGTTAAGAATTTCTGTAGCCTCTTCGGTTTCGCTCATCGTTTCCTGTAGAACGCGTCCTGCCTGCTGGCCCAAAAGGGTCAGCAGCTCCGGGTTGAATTCCCTGATTTTTCGACTGGCTCCAGTGTCCTGCATCTCGGTCAACAGCCGGGCATTTTCCTGATGTGTGCTGAGCAGCAGGCTTTGACTTTCTGCCGCAAATACAGACCGAAAGGCCAAACGCTGTGCGTTGGTCAGGCTGAACCAGAATGGCAAGTTCAAACCCACAGATATGCCCAACGCGGGCCGAAATACGGGAGGACCATAGATGTAGCGGGTTGCCTCGGTGATTTCTGAAGCTGGATCAGCCCAGGGGCCGAACCATTCCGTAGCATCCAACGCATTGAGGTTCAGCGCGGAACCAAGGCGGGCAAAGCTCACCGGGCGGGCGTTGGCACCAAGTGACTTGAGAACTGTTCGCGCCAGACCACTGGATCGAACGCTCAGACCATCAAAGTCATCGAGACTTTCCAGACGCTTGTTTGACCACAACCCCAAACCGCCAGCAAGCATACCGGCAGAAAATGGTTTGATATTAAAGGGCGCCTGAATGGCGTCCCAGTGCTGGGCACCCGGCCCGTTGAGCCAGCCGAGCAACTCTAGCCCTGTCAAGCCAAAGGGAACGCCGGAAAACAAATGGAATGCGGGATTTTTCGCAGCCCAGAAGTATTCAACGCCATGATACATCTCCGCCTCGCCTGCACCGGCGCGGGCATGGGCTTCACCCGGGCTGCCCAGCTCCCCCGCCGCGAACAAATCAAAGCGCAGCGCCCCGTCCGTAATTGCCGTGAGACGCTCCGCGAGACGCTGTGCGGAAGCGCCAACAAGGGGAAAACCACGCCCCCATACGGATACCATACGCACCACACGCGCCTGTGCTCGCACCAGATTGGGCGCAGCCAGCGCGGCAAGTGCGCCCAAACCGCTTGCAAGCAGTTGGCGACGACGGACTGTACGGGGTGATGCGGCCATGATGCTCCTCTGGGATGGGGCAGTCTTGGCACCAATGGGGCTCATAAAAAAGGAAAGAATTGATTATGTCGCTAAAGATTGACCGACCGTTTTCAAATCAACGCAGGGAAGAACCAGACCAGCAAAATCACCAGAATCTGCACAGCTATAAATGGCAAAACACCCGCGTAGAGTTCAAGCACCGAACCATGATCCGGCGCAGCGCCTCGGAAATAGAAGAGCGCGACGCCAAAAGGAGGTGTCAGGAAGGAGGTCTGTAACGTCAGGGCAATCAGGATTCCGGCCCAAACAGGATCCAGCACCTCAGGTGGAACCGAAAAAATCACGGGAAGGGCCAACGGCAGAACGAGAACGATGATCTCCACAAATTCGAGGATAAACCCAAGCAGAAATATGAACACCAGCAGGTAGAGCAAAGCCAGATGGGCCTTTTGGCTAGGGTCTTCCGCCCCCGAAATGGCCGTCAGTTTGCGGATGCCGTCGGCCAGCATTTCATCACCCCCAAGCGCTTTCAGACACAGGGCAAACAGTCCTGCTCCGATGATGATCGCGAAGATCAGTGCCGTAAGCCGCAACATATCGTGAATGGCGCTTTGGAAAACACCGTGGCGAACCAGAATCAGGGCGCTCCAAATCACCAGCGCGATCAAGGTCAAATAAAAGACAATCATCAGCGGTTCCAATGCCGGC
>JBMTIF010000100.1:0-7366 GCA_049437045.1 Alphaproteobacteria bacterium
TTGCAGCTTGGATATTACTCTCTCAGATATTAAATATAAATAATATAATAGGCTGACGAAGATCGGGAGCACAGCATCACGCTTTGTCCGGAATACGGACGCTACCCCTATGAATGCTGGATCATGCCCAAGGAGCGGGTCGCAGCGCCGGATGAAATGAGCGATGATGCGCTGCTGGACTTCGCCGGAGCGCTCAAACGCGCGCAGAAACGGCTGGATGGCCTGTTCGGTGGCAAGACCCCTCTGGTCATGTGGTGCGCCCTGCCGCCAAAAGGGTTTGAATCCAGCTGGCCCTTCCACATCCAGATCTGGCCCATGCAGCGCGGCGAGAACAAGTTCAAGTTCCTCGCTTCGGTGGAGCAGATCACGGGCGTATATCTGGTCGATGTCCTGCCCGAAGAAGCAGCGCAGCAGCTGCGCGATGTCGAGCTCTGAACCATGGCCTTGATTACCGCAGAAACCGTTGCCCGGAACCACGCCAAAAACTTTGGCTTTGAGCCCATTGGCGGGGTCTTTGCGCCCGGGCGCGTGAACCTGATCGGCGACCACACCGACTACAACGACGGTTATGTTTTCCCAGTCGCCTTGGAGATCGGGACTTATATTGCCTACAGCCGAAACACCAGCGGCCGGGTTCGAGCCCGGTCGATGAACATGGAAGCACAGCTTGAACGAGACGTGATGTCCCCGGTTTTCGGGGATTGGCTGGACTACGTGATTGGTGCGTTGCAGGCGCTGGTTGGCCATACGGGAGACGCTTTGCCCTCAGGGTTGGACCTGACCATCGGCTCCACTGTCCCGACGGGGGCGAGCGTGTCTTCTTCCGCAGCGCTACAGGTGGCAACCCTGCGCGCGGCAGTCGAAGCGTTCGGGATTGAGATTACCCCGGAGAAGCTGGCGCAGTTGGCACAAAGCGCTGAGAACAACTACGTCGGCGTCAATTGCGGTCTGATGGATCAAATGGCGTCATCGACAGGCAAACCGGGCTGGGCGCTGTTCTTCGACACCATGACACTGGAAACCACGCTCGATCCCCTACCCACCTCACACAGCTTCGTCACCATCCATTCAGGCCTCTCCCGGCAGCTGACATCCGGTGCCTACAACGAGCGCCGCAGCCAGTGCGAAGCAGCGGCAACGCAGCTCAACGTCCCTAGCCTGCGTACTGCGACGCTTGAGCAGATCGATACGCTCAGCGGCAAGACAAAGGCGCGCGCTCGCCATGTCGTGACGGAGAATGCCCGCGTGTTACATGCGCGGGAGGCACTGCAAGGCGGTGCAATGCAGCGGTTTGGCGAGCTGATGACGGAGAGCCACTGGTCGTTGAGCCGGGATTTTGAGACCTCCACCCGCGAAGTCGATGCCTTGGTCCAATCCTGTCTGAGCCGAGGCGCCCTCGGCGCGCGGATCACCGGTGCCGGGTTTGGCGGCTGCATCGTGACGCTTGTGCCGGCTGGGCAGGAGGCGGAACTCGCGGCCTCGCTGCGGCTGGCTCATCCTACAGCATGGCTTGTCGCAACCTCGACAGGACTTTCAAGCTAGAGGGGCGGCCAATCAATATGCACCGCCTCGATCAACAGCTTCTGGCCCGCCTGACGATGACTTTTGTGCTGATCCTTGCCGTTGTCACGCTCAGCGCCGTCCTGTCGCAAGCGGCGAGGCTGACCGATGATATTCTGGAAAGGGGGATGAGCATCGAGCAGTTTGGTCTCATGCTGCTGGCGCTCACACCAAAAATGGCCGAGTTGGTAACGCCGCTATCCTTCGGCGTCGCGGTGGTTTTGGTGTGTGTGCACAGAACCGAGTCTGGAACGACCTTGCTTCTGCGCACCGCTGGACGGTCTCCGCTGAGTGAAGTTGGCGTGCTGACCCTGTTCGCGATGGTCATGTCCGGCGGGTTACTCGCGATTTCTGGCAGCCTTATCCCGGCCAGTCAAAAGACCTATCGGCTTCTGAATGCCGAACTGCAGCAAGTTGGTCTGGATGAAATGACCCTACCCGTTGGTGTTCCCTTTGAAGTCGGAGAAGGGGTTCGACTGACCATTGGCGCTCACGTTGATGATGGGCTTTATCAGGATCTCTTCGTCGTCGACTACAGCGCGGCTGAGGAAACCCTCATTCTCACTGCCAAAACGGCAACCCTAAAGCCGTCCGTAGATGGTCGCGGTGTTTTGACGTTGGAACAGGGTCAGCTTCAGCGGGTGTCTTCGATGGGGCAACAGACGAGCGTGAATTTTGTCAGCACCAGCCTCGCCTTCGATCTCCCTTCTTCCTCCCCAAATTTAACAGTCGTGAACCGGGCGGACACGCGCAGCAGCCTGCAACTAGCAGCGGAAATCGCCGACGCAGCAGCTGCGGAAGAACTGACCCGCCGTCTCGCCGCAGCGATTTCCCTAATCAGTTTCAGCGCTCTGACCGCTCTGGTCCTGTTCGATCGCAGACCTCAGGCGACGGGTCAGGCTTTGCCGGCTCTGATCCTGATTGGCGTTCTGATTGCATTTCTGTTGTTGCAATCGGCTTTGATCTCGGCTTCAGGTTTCAGCCCGGAAACGGCTTTGACTGTACTGGTTGTCAGTGCAGCCCCCCTTATCATTCTACCGTTTATCAGTCTGGGTCGGCGTTTTGCCCGTTGAACCCTGCGTAAAGGAAAGCATTCATCATGTATCAGCCCGAAAACCACCCTCGCCTTGGTGTTTGCTATTACCCTGAACACTGGCCGGAAGACACTTGGGAAACAGATGCGGCGCGGATGAAAGCGCTTGGGCTTTCAACAGTCCGCATTGCAGAATTTGCTTGGGCGAAGATGGAGCCGGAACCCGGCATATTCACCTGGGGCTGGCTGGATCGAGCGATTGAAACGCTCGGGAACGCAGGGCTGAAAGTCGTGCTTTGCACGCCTACACCGACCCCACCCAAATGGCTGACAGACGCCTATCCCAGCACCCTGCGTCACTCCGAAGATGGTTTGCCGGAGAAGCACGGTTCGCGGCGTCATTGCTCGGTGGCGTCCAAGACCTACCGCGAGCAGTCGCGCCGGATAACCCATGCGCTGGCCGACCGTTACGGCAAAAATCCTCACGTCATCGGCTGGCAAACCGACAACGAATACTCCTGCCATGACAGCACCCTTTCCTATGGCCCGGAAGACCGTGAAGCGTTCCAGCTTTGGCTGTCCAAGGCCTACGGTGACATCAACGCGCTCAATGCACAGTGGGGAACGGTTTTCTGGTCAATGACCTATCGCAGCTTTGACGAGGTCGATTTGCCCAACCGCCTCACTGCCGATGCTGCACCGGCGCATTGGCTGGATTTCCGTCGGTTCTTCAGCGACATGACGGCAGAGTTCAATCGGGAGCAGTGCGATATCCTGCGCGCAGGCAGCCGGGAAGATATGTTCATCACCCACAACTTCATGGTCGCCGAAATGGGTTTTGACCATTGGGACGTGAGCGCAGATCTGGACTTTGCAAGCTGGGATTCCTACCCGCTCGGTTTTCTGGAAAAGTTCGGCGAGCGGATGGCCTTGGGTGGTGATGCCCTGATCGACCGTTACATGCGGATTGGCCACCCGGATATTGTCGCCATGCATCACGATCTGTACCGCGACATGTCCCGGACCGGGCGGTTGTGGGTGATGGAACAGCAGCCTGGCCCGGTGAACTGGGCCAACTGGAACCCGGCACCCGTCGACGGTGCAGTCCGGTTTTGGACACTCGAAGCCATCGCGCACGGGGCCGAAGTTGTCTCTTACTTCCGATGGCGACAGGCACAGTGGGCGCAGGAAACATATCACACCGGGCTGAACCGTCCGGACGGCACCCCGGATCAAGCCTCTCGCGAAATCGAAACCTTGCGCGATGTTTTGCCAAAGCTGACCTTCAGCGACGTCAATGACGCTTCCGCTGGCGATACCGCAAACACGGTCGGCCTCTACTTTGATTGGGACGCCGCCTTCACCTACGAAGCGTTGAAGCAGGGCGCAGACCAAAACGCCTTTGCCGCGACATTCATGTGGTACCATTTCTTGCGGCGCATGGGCTTGAATGTCGAGTTTATGTCGCCCTCGCAAATGTCGGTTTTGCCCGCTTACATTTTTCCTGCTGCGCCGGTTCTGGATGCTGACATGGTGGACTTCATCCGCGAAACAGGCTCGCCAGCCATTTTCTGTTCTCGCTCCGGTTCACGCGATGGCACACTGAATTGGCTGCCTCAGCCGATGATCTGTCAGGACGGCATACCGGTGGAACCGCTGCTCGAAGACCTGTTCCTCGACCGAACAGAAACACTCCGGCCAACCCAAAGCATCGCTGTTGATGTCGAAGGCACGAAAATCGGCGCAAAGTCTTGGGTGGAGCACCTTCGGGTCATGGGTTTGCCGGAGCCCGGCTCCAACGAACCCCCGCTTGAAGTCGTCGCACAGTTCCAGCCCGGCCCGCATGAGCCTTCTGGTCTGGATGCCGCGATTGTTCGACAGGGCAACATTCACTACGTCGGCTTTGAACCCGACTATGAAGGCATGAAAGCCATCATGGAGCCGATCTTTGAAAGTGCGATGATTGCGGCAGATGAACTTCCCGAAGACATCCGCATCCGGCGCTCTGATGGTCGCCTGTACGTCATGAACTTTGGCCCAGAAGCCTATGACGCCGCTGAGTTGGGTTTGCGCGGCGAAACGATCGTTGGCGAAGGGACTGTCGTGCAGCCCTACACCGTCAGTGTGTTTGCCGATTAGACCGGCTAACCCCGCGAACGGGTCAGCAGCAAACCACCAACGGTAATCAACCCCGCGCCGATCCAGAACATCAGCGTGGGGATCTGCCCCAGAAACATGAAGGCCCAAATGGTCGTCATGACGATCCCGGTATACTTGACTGGGGCGATAAAGCTTGCTGACGCGTTGCGAAAAGCCATGACATTGCCAAGCTGACCCAGATTGGCCAGCAGACCCATGCTCAAGAACACCATGACCTGAAACCAGCTCATGGGCGTCCAATTCAGGAACGCCATAGGTGCGAGGTAGATTGTCCCGAAAAAGGACATGCCGACCACCAGAATGAAGGTGCTGTCCTTGTCCGTAATAAACTTGAGAATGGTGAACTGAACCCCAAGCGCAAAAGCAGCACCAAAGGCGGCAAGCGCGCCGATGGAAAGGAACTGCTCCATCTTGCCAAAATTCGGTTCTGCAGCGACCACACCGCCGATCAAGGCGATCAATCCAGCCAGTAAAACCATCTGACTGGGTCTCTCGCGCAGAAACAGCACAGCCAACGCAACGGTAAAGACGCCAGAGGTCATGGTGATGGCCGATGCGTTGGCCTGATCAATGTGAAAAATAGCGACAACGGAGCATGTAAAGGTGATGACACCAAAGAACGCGCGGAGGGCGTGCCACCCGAGCAAACCGGGGGTGGGGAGCAGCCGATTTACCTGTCCGGTTGCCGCAAACCATCCAGCCAGCGGTAAGAGCGAAACGAAGCCGCCCAGAAACCGAAACCACGCCAATTGCCACGGACTGATATCCTCCCCCCACAGGTTGGGAAAGATGAACAACAGACCGTATGTAGCGGAGCCTTGCAGCGTCCACAGGATACCCTGAATCGGTCGCGGATTTGCGGAAGTCGCCAAATGGGCGGAAGAAGCATCAATTCGCATGACGAAGACCGTTGCACGCTAAGCCACTGAAAACAAATCACCATATGCGCATAGCTGCACGTGACGAGAACGTCTCAATCGTGTTTCTCACTCTGTTCTCATGGTTGAGTGTACTGAGAAGGGACTACGACTCTGTATGGTCCGACCAACCCGGATGTCCGTTTCCATTAGGGACTTCTAATGTTCTACTCATTAACGGGGTCATCATTGGCTTGATCGAAGGTCTCGATCAGGGTTCGGATCTGATCAAAGCGGGGATGTTCGGGGTCGATCAGGGGCAAAAGACGCATGAAAAACGCCTTCGCTGCGGGTCGATCACCCTGCTGTGCAGCCACCTGTCCGGCGAGCAAAAGCGCTTGGGGGTTTTCCGGTTCCAGTCCTAGCAATCCATTGAGCGCAAATTGCAGGCCTTCAAGGTCTTGTAAAGTGGCGTAGGATCGCACCAACCGGTCCCATTCGTCTGCGCTTCCGCCCTCGGTTTCCAGACGTGATCGCAGCCCGGCAACCATGCCAGCAATGGTATCCTGAACCTGCGCCTGATCAGCGCCCTGAAGCTGCGCTTGAAGCGCGGCAACCCGTTCGGGGTCCGGCCCTTGTTGCACGGGGGCGGCTGTCACCAATAAACGGGGATTTCCAATCGCCAGATAGGTCGCCAAACCTGCGAAAAACACGACCAGAAGCATCATCAGCACCATCCGCATCAGCGCTGGTCCTTCTTCAGTCGGGACCGGCCTCGCACCAGAACCATCGCTGTGATCCCAAGGCCAAAAATGAAGATCACCAGCGGTCCAAACCACAATGCAAAAGTCAGCTGCTTTAGCGGTGGATTCATCAAGACTGCATCGCCATAGCGCGAAACAAACCAGTCCCGGATTTCCGCATCAGACCGGTTATCGTCAATCAGGAACTCAACCTGCGCCCGCATATCCTGCGCAAGCTCAGCATTGGATTCCGCGATGGATTGTCCCGCACAGACAACGCACCGTAGCTCGTTAAACAGCGCTTTTGCTCGGATTTCGTTGGCCGATTGCGCCAGCGCTGACGACCCCATCAATGCAGTGAGGATCAGCGCCAGGATAGGATGCATCACTTTTGCGCTGCCTCCCAAGCTTCGATGAATTGAGTTTGCAGCGCGCCAACCAACGGACCGGGTGAGCGGAACAACAGGGCACCTTCGGCGCTGAACAGGTAGGTTTCTGGGACACCAGTCAGTCCAAAATTCAGAGCGTTCTTGCTACCCTCGTCCGCCACAACAGCCGAGTAAGGGTTGCCATCGGTCAGGAGGTAGTTGGCTGCGTCGATCGGGTCATCGCGGTATGCGAGACCCAGCAAAGCGTCGGGATTGGCGTTGCTGAATTAAAGCAGGTAGGGATGTTCCCGCCGACAGGGCTGGCACCAACTGGCGAAGAAGTTCACCACAAACGGGCCTTGGGTCGCATTCTTCGTAGCAATCAGGTCGGCAATGTCTTCAAATCCGGGCAAAGGCGTTCCCTGCCCCAAAGCGCTGAAGTCTGGCTCTATCGCTGCCGAAGTTGGGAAAGTTGCAGGATCACGTTGCGGGTTGAGGCCAAACCACAGCAGCGCCCCAACCAAAACAATGAACAGAGTGCCAAGAACAATGATGGCCAGTCGGAGCAATACTCTCATACTTACTTTGCCCTCCCCAGACGTCGCCAAGCCGCCAGTGCGCCTAGCATACCGCCCAACACCATGA
>JBMTIF010000101.1:0-7347 GCA_049437045.1 Alphaproteobacteria bacterium
GAGCACTCCCTTGGTAAGGGAGAGGTCACTGGTTCAAGTCCAGTTGTGGGCACCAAGTTAGCACAAGACATTTAGTGTTGTCATTGATTCGATGTTGCGGAGACAGGCATGTCCAAAGAAAAATTTGAACGAACAAAGCCCCATGTGAACGTTGGCACGATTGGTCACGTTGACCATGGGAAGACGACGCTGACGGCGGCGCTGACGAAGATTTGCGCTGAGTCTCGAGGCGGTGAGTTCAAGGCATACGATCAGATTGATAATGCGCCGGAAGAACGCGCGCGCGGGATCACGATTGCCACGGCTCACGTTGAATACGAGTCAGAAGAGCGTCACTACGCGCACGTGGACTGCCCTGGGCACGCGGATTATGTGAAGAACATGATCACGGGTGCGGCGCAGATGGATGGTGCCATTTTGGTGGTATCGGCTGCGGATGGTCCGATGCCTCAGACCCGCGAGCACATTCTGTTGGCGCGCCAGGTGGGCGTTCCATACATTCTGGTGTACCTGAATAAGGCGGACCAGGTAGATGATGAGGAGCTGCTTGAGCTGGTGGAGATGGAAGTGCGTGAGCTGCTGTCGTCCTACGAGTTTCCGGGCGATGACACTCCGATCGTGACGGGTTCTGCGCTCAAAGCGCTGGAAGGTGACGATTCTGACATTGGTGTGCCCTCGATCATGAAGTTGATTGAGGAAATGGATGCATACATTCCTGAGCCTGAGCGTGACACGGACAAGCCGTTTTTGTTGCCGATTGAAGACGTGTTCTCGATTTCAGGACGTGGCACGGTGGTGACCGGGCGTGTTGAGCGTGGTGTGATCAAGGTGGGCGAGGAAGTCGAGATCGTGGGAATTCGCGATACGGAGAAGACCACCTGCACGGGCGTGGAGATGTTCCGCAAGCTGCTTGATGAAGGTCGGGCTGGCGATAACGTGGGTGTGCTGCTGCGCGGTACGAAGCGTGATGAAGTGGAACGTGGTCAGGTATTGGCGCACGTGGGTTCGATTACGCCGCACACCAAGTTTGAGGCTGAGGTGTACATTCTTTCGAAGGAAGAGGGTGGACGTCACACGCCGTTTTTCAAGGGTTACCGTCCGCAATTTTACTTCCGCACGACGGATGTGACGGGAGCGGTCGAGTTGCCTGAGGGCGTTGAGATGGTGATGCCTGGGGATAACATCCAGATGCAGGTGGAGCTGATTGCGCCGATTGCCATGGAAGAGGGACTGCGGTTTGCCATTCGCGAGGGTGGTCGTACTGTAGGTGCCGGCGTCGTGGCCAAGATTCACGAGTAAATAACGTTGCCAGCGGGCCGGCGGGCTCGCAGGTCTGACCTCAGGAGCTGACAGTCATTATGACGCGTCAGCTTTTGTGGTCTGCAGCAGGAGAGATAGGCCAGTAGCTCAACTGGCAGAGCAGCGGTCTCCAAAACCGCAGGTTGGGGGTTCGAGTCCCTCCTGGCCTGCCACTTTTGCTGCCAGGACCGGGACATAGAGGACCAGACAGGCTGACACATGAACAGTAAAGTTGAAAAAGGTCAGGCAACAGCGCGGGGAAGCGCTTTTCTGCTGCTATCGATCATCATCCTGATCGGCGGTATTGCCGGTTATTACTACTATGAGAATCTCGCGATCACGCCCGTTCGAGTGGTGGGTTTGCTCGCCGTAGTTGGGCTTGCATCCTGGGTGGCCAGCCGTTCAGAGCGTGGTGCAGATTTCTTTCGTTTCCTGAAAGAGGCTGACATCGAGCGACGGAAGGTGGTGTGGCCCTCGCACCAGGAAGCGCTTCAGACATCCATGATGGTGATTATCGTTGTCATCCTTATTTCCCTTTTCCTGGCTGGTGTCGACTGGTTGTTGGGTGCCCTGGTCAGAACATTGCTAGGAGGAGGCTGAGTCATGGCAAAGCGATGGTACGTGGTGCATGCCTACTCAGGCTTCGAAAAACAGGTTAAACGCTCACTGGAAGATCGGATACAGCGCGCGGGCATGGAAGATATGTTTGGCGATGTGCTCGTGCCGACAGAGGAAGTGGTTGAAATGAAAGGAGGGCAGAAGCGGCGCTCCGATCGGAAATTTTTTCCGGGCTACGTTTTGGTCGAAATGGAGATGACGGACGAAACATGGCATCTGGTCAAAGGTGTTCCCAAGGTGCTTGGGTTTATTGGTGGTACCGCGGATCGTCCTGCGCCGATTACTGAGCGGGAAGCGGATGCAATCCTCAATCGAGTTCAGGAAGGCACAGACAAGCCCAGGCCGAAAGTGCTGTTTGAGCCGGGTGAGATGGTACGCGTGATTGATGGTCCGTTTAACGATTTCAATGGCGTAGTTGAAGAAGTCAACTACGACAAGAGCAGACTGCAGGTCGCGGTTCTTATTTTTGGACGCTCGACACCTGTGGAGCTTGAATTTCATCAGGTCGAGAAGTCCTGAGGTAGCGGCAGCATCTGGCTGCAGCAGATTGAGCAGAGCGCCGAAAGGCGTTGTGTGGACAATAGACGGGGAGCCCGGTCGCAGGTCGGCGGGCGCTTGAACCCGAGGAGAAAGAGCTAATGGCTAAAAAAGTTTCAGCTTACATCAAGCTGCAGGTGCCTGCCGGTCAGGCGAATCCGAGCCCACCAGTGGGCCCGGCTCTGGGCCAGCATGGCGTTAATATCATGGATTTCTGCAAGGCGTTCAATGCGCACACGCAAAGTGCTGAGCAGGGCATGCCTATCCCGGTGGTTATCACCGTCTACAGTGACCGCACGTTCACTTTCATCACCAAGACGCCACCGGCCGCGGTGTTGTTGCGAAAGGCAGCCGGCATTCCCAAGGGTTCTGGCGAGCCAAACACCAACAAGGTGGGCACGGTAACGCGAGCACAGTTGGAAGATATTGCCAAGGCTAAGGAGCCCGATCTGACCGCTGCTGACATGGACGCCGCCGTGCGCACTATCGCAGGCTCGGCGCGCAGTATGGGCCTGAATGTGGAAGGAGTGGAGTGATGGCCAGAACCGGAAAACGTATGAGCAGCATTCGGGACCAGGTCGAGCGAGGTAAGGTCTACGAGGTCGACGAGGCGCTGGAATTGCTGAAAAATTTCAGCAAGGTGAAATTTAATGAGTCCGTGGACGTGGCGGTTCGCCTCGGCGTAGATCCGCGCAAATCGGATCAAAACGTTCGCGGATCTACAGTATTGCCCAACGGAACAGGTAAAACTGTCCGGATCGCGGTATTCACCCAGGGCGAAAATGCCGAGAAAGCCAAGGCAGCCGGTGCGGATGCGGTTGGCATGGATGAATTGCATGATCAGATCAAGGGCGGCGATGTGGCCTTCGACGTGGTGATCGCTTCTCCAGACGCCATGCGTGTTGTCGGCAAGCTGGGTCAAATCCTGGGGCCGAGGGGGCTCATGCCCAACCCTAAAGTGGGTACGGTCACACCGGACGTTGAAACCGCAGTTCAGAATGCAAAAGCGGGGCAGGTAAGGTTCCGGACAGACAAAGCTGGCATTATCCACAGCACCATCGGCAAGGCGGATTTTGAGCCTGACGCGCTCAAGGCAAACTTGTCCGCCCTGCTCGCAACGCTGGTCAAGCTGAAGCCAGCGTCGGCCAAAGGGCAATACCTCAAGCGCGTGGCAGTGTCCACGACAATGGGTCCTGGCCTGTTGATCGATCACTCGACGCTGGATTTGTGAACTGAATTTGTCATTCGTCGTCATGTGCGGCGAGGACAGGTGGCGGGCTCGCTCGCGCGCACAAATGCGCGGGCAGGCCGTCTAAGACCGCAGGTGTAGCTGGCCCCAAAGGGGTCGCTGCTTAAGGGTCTGCCGGGTAACCGGGGACAGCCTGCGCAGATGGTGGAGCCCCCGCTACTCGAGCGCTTTGAGAGAGAGCGTTGGAGTAGCGGGGTCACCACTGGTGAGTCAACAAGCCCGGATTGATGTCCGGAAGACTCGAAAGGAGGTAACCAATGGCGCTCAATATTGAGCAAAAGAAGGCAGTTGTCGCAGAGGTGGCTGAAGTTGCCAACAAAGCGCTGGCTGCTGTGGCGGCAGAGTATCGAGGTCTCACTGTCGAGGAATTGACCGATTTGCGCGTGAAAGCCCGTGAATCCGGTGTTTTCGTCAAGGTGGCCAAAAATACCCTTGTCCGCAGAGCTGTGGAAGGTACTGAGTTCGAATGCATGTCCGAATCGCTGGCGGGGCCTCTCCTGCTGGCGTTCAGCATTGACGATCCGGGTGCGGCTGCACGCCTGGTCAAGGACTATTCAAAGTCCCATGACCACCTGGTGGCAAAGCTGGTGGCGGTTGGCGGTGAGGTTTATGGCGCGTCCGAATTGGAACGTCTGTCCAGTCTGCCGACTTACGACCAGGCGATTGCCATTTTGATGGGCGTGATGAAAGCACCGGTCGAGAAGTTTGTTCGAACCCTGGCAGAACCGAACGCCAAACTGGCTCGCACTTTCGCCGCTTTGCGGGACGCCAAGCAGGCTGCTTGAGCATTTAATTTAACCGGCAGACCGAAAGGCTGCCCTTTTGATAATTGGAGAGACGACAATGGCCGTTTCAAAAGACGACATTCTTGAAACAATTGCCAACATGAGCGTGATGGATGTAGTTGAGCTCATCGAGGCTATGGAAGAAAAGTTCGGCGTTTCGGCAGCAGCCCCGGTGGCCGCTGTGGCTGCGCCGGCAGCAGGTGGTGATGCCGGTGCTGCGGAAGAAAAGACCGAATTCGATGTGGTGATGACATCGTTCGGTGCACAGAAAGTTGCAGTGATCAAGGTCGTGCGTGAGATCACCGGTCTTGGCCTTAAAGAAGCCAAGGACCTCGTGGAAGGCGCGCCGACTCCTGTGAAAGAGGGCGTTGCTAAGGACGAAGCCGAAGAGATTCAGAAGAAACTCGAGGAAGCAGGCGCTTCCGTCGAGGTCAAGTAAATCTCCCGCTGCGTAAGTCAACGAATCGGAACCGGCTGGGGGCGTTTGCCTCCGGTCCGTTCCTGTTCGTGTCATGGTAAACAGATCCTAGCCGGCCGGCGCCGGAGCGCATCGGATCACGTTGGAATTACAGCGGCCTGAAAGGCCGTACAGAGGCGATTTCGATCATGAAATATTCATTCACTGAGAAAAAGCGTATCCGCAAAGATTTCGGCAAGAGGCAGTCCGTTTTGGATGTGCCATTCCTGCTGCAGACCCAGATTCGCTCATACGATGAGTTTCTGCAGCTCGATGTGCCGATGGAAGATCGCCGGGAGCGGGGTCTTCATGGTGCACTCCAATCCGTTTTTCCTATCGTCTCTTTTTCGCGCAATGCAGCGCTCGAATACGTCAGCTACACGCTGGGCGAGCCAGCATTCGACGTGCGCGAGTGCAAACTCAGGGGAATGACTTTTGGAGCCCCGCTACGAGTCAAAGTTCGCCTGGTGATTTACGACAAGGAAAGTTCCGCGAAGCAGAAACCCGTCAAGTACGTCAAGGAGCAGGAGGTCTACATGGGAGACCTGCCGCTGATGACGGATACCGGAACCTTTATCATCAATGGCACCGAGCGGGTCATTGTTTCCCAGTTGCACCGTTCTCCCGGCGTGTTCTTTGATCACGACAAGGGCAAGACGCATTCGAGCGGAAAGCTGTTGTACTCCGCCCGCGTGATTCCATATCGTGGTTCATGGCTGGATTTCGAATTCGATCCGAAAGACTGCATATTCACGCGAATCGATCGCCGTCGCAAACTTCCTGTGACTATCTTGCTGCGTGCGCTGGGCATGGAAGACGAGGAGATTCTCTCAACCTTTTTCGAAACCAGTCACATCAGTCTGCTGAAGGAGGGCGCCAAGCTGGACGTGGTGCCTGAACGCCTCCGGGGCGATACGGCGCAGGCTGATATCAAGGACAAGAAAGGCAAAGTGATTGTCGAAGCCAACAAGCGGATCACCGCGCGCCAGGTCAAATTGATCAGTGACGCGGGTATCTCTGCCTTGGACGTTAATGATGAATACCTGTTGGGCAAGATCATGGCCAACAACATCGTCGATGAGGAGACTGGGGAGTTCCTGGCCGCGGCGAACGCCGAGATTACCGAGGAGTTGCTGGAGCAGCTCCGGGCGGCAGGCATTAAGAAATTCGAAGTCCTGTATGTGAATGACCTCGACCAGGGCCCTTATATCTCCGATACGCTCCGGATCGATCCGTCCACGACGGAACTCGAGGCGCTGGTGGAGATTTATCGCATGATGCGCCCCGGTGAGCCACCGACCAAAGAGGCCGCGCAGAACCTCTTCAAAAACCTGTTCTTCACCGAGGAGCGATATGATCTTTCCGGTGTGGGGCGGATGAAATTCAATCGTCGCGTGGGACGCGACTCCAGCGAGGGACCGGGGATTCTCGATCGGGAAGACATTCTCGCTGTCTTGAATGTTCTCATTGACATTCGCAACGGTAAAGGTGTTGTGGATGACATTGATCACCTGGGTAACCGCCGCGTGCGCAGCGTAGGTGAGATGGCGGAAAACGTATTCCGCGTGGGTGTGGTACGTGTTGAAAGAGCGGTTCGGGAACGTTTGTCAGTTGCGGAGAGCGAGCAGCTGACACCCCAGGACCTCATCAATGCGAAGCCGGTGGCTGCAGCCATCAAGGAGTTTTTCGGCTCCAGTCAGCTCAGCCAGTTCATGGACCAGAACAACCCCTTGTCGGAGGTGACGCACAAACGGCGCGTGTCCGCGCTCGGCCCCGGTGGTTTGACGCGAGAGCGTGCCGGATTTGAAGTTCGCGATGTTCATCCCACGCACTACGGGCGCGTATGTCCCATCGAAACCCCTGAAGGGCCCAATATCGGCTTGATCAACTCGTTGGCGGTTTATGCGCGCACCAACGATTACGGTTTTCTCGAAACTCCATATCGCAAGGTGATCAACAGCAAGGTGACCGATGAGGTTGAGTATCTGTCCGCTATCGAAGAGGGCGATTTCGTTATCGCCCAGGCGAATGCAGAGCTGGACAAGCGGGGTAAGTTCAAAGATGAATTCATACCGTGCCGTCACCTTGGGGAATTCACGCTGAAAGAGCCCTCGGAAGTGAACTACATGGACGTGTCGCCCAAGCAGATCGTCTCTGTTGCGGCCTCGCTGGTCCCGTTCTTGGAACATGACGACGCGAACCGTGCACTTATGGGCTCAAACATGCAGCGTCAGGCCGTACCCACTCTGCGTGCCGAGAAACCCCTGGTGGGCACCGGCATGGAGCGTGCCGTGGCTACAGATTCCGGGGTCACCGCGGTGGCTCGGCGCGGCGGTGTCGTCGATCTGGTGGACGAAGGACGCATCGTGGTTCTGGGCAGGGAGGAAGTGGTCGAGGCCGGT
>JBMTIF010000102.1:0-7346 GCA_049437045.1 Alphaproteobacteria bacterium
ACCAATCCTCCACCTGCCCCAAAGCCAAGCGCTCAGCCCCGGCCCAGGCGATCATCGCACCGTTGTCGGTGCACAACGATAGCGGTGGAACCACCACCTTGAGCCCGAGTTCGTCCCCCAAGGCATGAAGTTTGCCGCTCAGAACCTGATTGGCAGCCACACCGCCAGCGACAACAAGTGCGCTCATGGGTTCTTCAACCTCCTGCGCTGCCCGCCGCGTGCGGTCGATCAGCGATTCAAAGGCCACACGCTGGAAACTGGCGGCTATATCCTCGGGCCAGTGTGTTGCCTCGCCCTCAACCGCCCGCCGAACAGCAGTTTTCAGCCCGGAAAAGGAAAAATCCGTCCCTGGCCGTCCCTTGAAGGGTACCGGCAAGGCAACCGCCCGCTCGTCGCCACGGGACGCCAGTTGCTCAACCGCCGGGCCACCGGGCATCTGCAGGCCCATCATCTTGGCCGTTTTGTCGAAAGCCTCCCCGATGGCATCATCAATCGTTGTTCCGATGCGTTGATAATCTCCGACACCGCGAACCAGCAAAGTCTGGCAATGCCCACCACTGACCAGAAGCAGCAAATAGGGAAAGTCCACGTCGTCAACCAGACGCGGCGTCAGCGCATGTCCTTCGAGGTGGTTGATGGCAAGAAAGGGCTTCTTTGCGCCAAGAGCCAAGGCTTTGGCGTAGCTTGCCCCGACAATCACACCACCGATCAGACCCGGCCCCGTGGTTGCCGCGATCCCGTCCAGATCACCAACCGTCACCCCAGCCTCAGCCAAGGCCTGCTCAGTGACAGGGTCAATTTTTTCGACATGAGCCCGCGCGGCGACCTCCGGCACAACACCACCATACTTGCGCACAGCGTCCCATTGGCTGAAAACAACATTGGAGAGAATGCGTTTTCCAACCGGGCGCGACGCGTCAACAACCGCAGCAGCGGTTTCATCACAAGAAGACTCGATGCCAAGAACCAACATAACCCCTGCTTGGCGCAACCAACCAAGGCCCGTCAACCGCTCAGGACCATCGCAGCCTTTGGTTCTGATGTGCACAGATGGACAGGATCTCACCTCGCGCCCCTACGCGGCCCTGCTCCAACAGCGCGGTTGCCGGGTTCTCAGCGCGGACCTGTTTATTGATTCCGTCATCGAAGCGTCTTTGCCAGACACCGGGCGACTCCTTAAAGAGGCGCTTTTCGTCATCCCCAGCCCCCGGGCTGCTGCTGCCTTATCCCGGCAACCATGGTTTTCTGCTGTGCGGTCGTCACTGCGCGCCATCACGCCCGGTGAAGAAACCAGCCGCTGTATCCAAGACCTGGGCATCAAGCCTCTATGGTCGGCGATCGGTGGGTTTCGCCGCGCGACTCTCCCCGATGAACTGCAGACCATGCCCAAAGTCTATCTCGGCAACCGCGCGCTCGGTCCGACAGACCTCAGCGTTGAGCTTGAACCCCCGCGTGATCTATTCCTGCCGATTTATCATCGTTCGCTGCGTGCTTTGACCTCCTGGACGCCTGCGACCGCTCGCGAAATCACGCAGGCACCAGCCTTGTCGGTTCTCGCTTTGTCACCGTCTCAGCGACAGGGTTTCGAATCAGCCTTGGGCAAATTGGGGTCCAAAAGACCCGGCCAACTGCGCCTGATTGGACTGACCGAACGAAGGCGAACCCAATTTTCGGCAAAATTCTGGACTGAAATGGCCTTTGCAGAACCCTCCAACCGCTTATCCTTGCTTGAACTCCTAAAATCCCTTGCGTTTTGACCGCATTTTATAGAAAATTTTAGATATATTGGCGTGCCGAAAGTCTAAAAGCATTTTGTCACGTTTTCTTGGCTTGTATCAGGACCAGCGGTAGTTTCTATCTGCAAAGGCCTAGGAAAACGCGTTGTTTCGGACCTGCAAAGGTTCAGACTCCACCACATGTTTTTGTCCCAAGACCAAAAACGCATCAGCGCGCCGCGAATTCGTTAAGGAACCAAACAATGGCTGAAAACACCCAGGACGCCACCATCATCGAAGCCAGCGCGCAAGAGGTGACGGATGCTACTGAGAAGAAATCCATGAATCTCTCGCTGATCGTCGCCGTTCTGGCGCTTGTGGTGAGCGCGATTGCGCTGGTCTTTGTGATCCGAGACAGCGACGACCCGGATTTCAGTGAGGCGCAAGGGACTTTCGACAGCATTGAAGCCCGGCTGAAAGCCATCGAAGCAGCGCCCAAAGACGGCCAAGCCGACCTTTCCCTGCTTGAAGGAGAGCTGGCTTCTGTGAAAACCAGCGTCGATCAGGTCGAAGCCGATCTGGCAGCAACAATCGCTGCACTGAATACGGAGCTGGACCGCGTCAGCGCAAGCCTGAGCCGTCCTGAAGCTGTTCCCGTAATGGCGGCAGAACCCGCTGCAGCCATGAGCCTCGACGACGGTGATGCGCTGGCATCGGTCAATGAACAGATTGCCGGTTTGGCGGAAACCTTGGACGGTTCGCTGGCTCGTCTGGGCGACCTGTCCGCCGACTTTGCAAACAACCAGGCCCTCGTAGCCACCCTGACAGAGCGCCTGCAGAACGCAGAAGGCACCTTGAACGAGCTACCCGCGCAAGTCAGTGAGCAGATCGTTGTCGCCATTGAAGACGTCAAGGCATCCTCCAGCGACCAGATTGCCAGCCTGCAGTCCTCCATTGATGCCGGCATGAGCGCCTTTGCTGATCTTTCCAGCCAAACCGATACGGCTCTGAGCGAAACCCGCTCGGCGGTTGCAGCTCAGTTTGAAGAAACCTCAGCGGCCTTCAGCGAGCGTCTCGCAGGTGTGCAGACGACCATGAACGAGCAAATGTCCGCCCTCTCGACCACGCTGGACGAAGCAAAAGCGCTGACAGCCGAACAGCTGGCCGTTGTGGCGGAATCCATGAGCGGTCTCAGCGACGAATTCACGGCCTTGAAAGAAGTTTCTGTTGAGACCTCGACCAAGGTTCTCGCCGTGAACCAACTGCGGGACGCCTTGGCCTCGTCAGCACCCGTCAGACCGCACATGTCTTCGTTGGAGGCGTTAAACCCAACCGAAGAACCCCTGCTGACGGTGCTCTCGACCGTGAATTCCATCGCGGACAAGCGTGTACCAACACAGCAAATTCTGGCCGAGACCATTCAAGCTTTGAGCCCCAAACTCATCAACGAAACCCGCATCAACACCGCCGAAAGTCGGGGCGGCAAGGTTCTCGCACGTCTGGAAAGCCTTGTTTCGATTGAGAAGATCGAAGACATCGCCGCCATTCCCGGTATCGAGGGCAACATGGCTCGCGCTTCCGCACGAGTGCTGGAGGGCGACTACGAGGCCGCTTTGACAGAACTGCTGGATGATACGGTTGAAATGAACCTGTCCGCAGAAACTCAGGCTCGGTTTGACGGGCTTGTCATGGATATGGGCAACCGCGCCACGTACGAAGAACAGCGTCGCATTCTGGGAGACTGGGTCACCACGACCCTGAACTCAGCACGCGCATCAGTAACCAACTAACCGGCTGGGAAGCCTGAACGGGAGACGACACTATGGTCCGATTCATCCTGCTTGCTGCTTTCTTTGTCGTGTTGGCACTGATTGCTTACGTTTTCAGTGAAAATCCAGACTGGAGCGCGTCCTTTGAGGTGTTTGGCTACCGCCTGACGCTTCACCTTGGCTTTGTTTTCTTTGGCCTGATGATCGCCTTCTGGCTCTTCGGATGGCTGTACTTTGCCGTTCGCCGGACCCTTGCGATGCCGGCAGAAATGGCAAAGAACGCTCGAATTTCGCGGCAGAACCGGGGCTACAAAGCTCTGACCCACGGTCTGGTCGCACTGGCTGCTGGTGACCCTGACGAGGCTGACAAGCAAGCGCGTAGAGCCAACAAGCTGCTCGAAGAAACCCCGGCGACCATGCTGCTGACTGCACAGGCAGCCCAGCTCAACGGAGATGAGGAGTCCGCGGCCAAGTACTTCGAAGAAATGACGAAGAACGAGGAAACAGCCTTCCTCGGCTTGCGGGGTAAAACCATGCAGGCACTGGCCCGTGGCGACCGCAAAGAAGTCCAGAGCCTGTTGGAGCGCGCCCGCAAAATCAAACCCAATGCACCCTGGATCCTCGAAACCGAGTACGAAATGGGCTTGCAGACAGGTCAGTTGGAAGGTGCTCAGCGGGCCGTCAAACGCCTTGCCAGTCGTCGTCTGCTATCATCCTCGGACGCCAAAAACCGCCTCGCGCTGACCGAAACCGATCTGGCCTTCCAAGCGGCTGAAAAAGGCGCATGGCGGCAGGCGGCTGATCATGCCAAGCGTGCTCTTTCCGATGACCCAACTTTCATTCCTGCCCGCTCACTGGCCGCCCGTGCAAATCTGGAGGTTGGCAACAAGCGGCAAGCCATCCAGCATGCCGTGGAAGCCTGGCGTTTGCGCCCAACGGCTGGCGTAGCGACCACCTATCTCCGCGCTTTCGCCCCGCAGAGCATTGCGGCGAAACGCACGGCTATCGCTGAGCTTATCCAGGCCAACCCCAATGCCTTGTTCAGCCAATACCTGCGTGCCGAAGCCGCCATTGAAAGCGGCGACATCGCCATTGCAAAAGATGCGATAGGCGACTTGCCAGAAACTTCGTCTGCGGTGGGCGTTAACGCGCTGAAGCTCCGGATGCAAAACCTGGAGACTGACGGAAAAGACCGCTCTCCCACCGCTTTGGATGGCCACAGCCTGCCCGTTGAACCACAGGTGTGTTCCAGTTGTGGTGCTGAGCATACGCGCTGGCGGGCTGTTTGTACCGATTGCGGGGCCAGCGGTAGCGTTGGACTGCCGACACGTGCAGCACAGGCGCCCAAGCAATTGCCGCCCACCTGAGGCAGCGACCTCTGAACTCTGATTTCGTTAAGGGCCGGCAGGGTAATCATGCTGGCCCTTTTTTCATCCCGGTGCCTGCGCAACGCTTTCGCAGTTGAGCGTCAACGCGCTGTGAACCGCCTGTTCAATCCCGGTGCCCGCCTCAAATTCCTCGATCAGCCGCAGCAAGGCACGACGGAGCATGGGGGATGGCAAGACCTGCTTCGCCCGCACAGATGCCGAGATGTGACAGCGCTCAACGACGTCTGCGGTCCGGTTGCACAAGTCGAACCGCCAGGGACCGTGTCGATTGAACGGGGGAAAGGCTGAGGTATCACAGACTTTGGTCTGGATGATGCGCTCCGACAGGTTCGCGGTTGCGCGCACCTGTTGAAACTGGGCCTGCGCCAGTGCCGGGCACAGCACAAGCATCAGCGTCGTCAGACTTAAAGAGAGATTCACCGTCAAAAACCTAAACCAAAAGGTGATTTAGCCTTTAACGACTTATGCTAATGGAATTTACCTTTGATAGTATTATGCGACTAAAACACGCCAATTTGCGCATAAACCACCTAAAATAATTAAACTGCACATGAATGTAATCAAAAAAGCGAATCTTCAGTCTTACAGATCAACGATCAACTTGAGTTTCTCAAGGGCGGTTTCGTGATTTTCGCGGTAGGCAATGGTACCCCTGAACTTGCCAGATCGATCAATCAGAATGACCGATGCCGTGTGATCAACCGTGTAGTCGCCATCTTCCAAAGGCAACTTTTCCACGTGAATGGCCCACGCCTTGGCCAGCGCCAGAATACCCGGCAAGTCACCTGTGATCCCCCGAATGTTGTCGGCAAAAGGCGAGATGTAGGACTGTAGAACGTCCGGCGTGTCGCGTTCGGGGTCCACGCTGATGAAGAAGGCCTGCAAGTCACCGCGTTCCGAGCCTAACTCGTCCATGAGGGTCGCCACCTCATAGAGCGAAACCGGGCCCACCTCGGGGCCCTGCGTAAAGCCAAAAAACAGCGCCGTGGGTCGCCCGGCAAAGGCGCGTTCAGTGATGGGTTCCCCCGTCGCTTCAATCAGCGAGAAAGGCGCACCCAACGTCGGCGCGCCACTCACCGCGGCGGATTGGCGTTGCTGCTGACTCAGCGTCCAGATCATGAACGCAGCAACCACTGCCGCAAAGAAAACTCCACCCCAGAGGATATAGCGTAGCGTTTTCAATGCTCGTGCTTCCCATTCGTTTCATCATGTTCCATGGCCCCATGGCCTTCGGACGCCGCTGTCCGCTCCATACTGTCTCGCATGGATAGCACGTCGAAAGACACAACGATCTCGCCCACATTCTCAAAGGTCAGTGTGACGTCAAAAGGCTGATTGACCACGTGAGGCTGGTTTAACTGCAGAAACATAAGGTGCAATCCGCCGGGTTCCAGATGGACCGTTTCTCCTGCGGGGATTGTCAGCGCGTCGTCCAGGGGGCGCATGACCACGACATCATCCTGCATGCTCATGCTGTGGATTTCAGCCCTTTCAGAATGGTCCGCCGAGACAGTCAGCAGGCGCTCAACCTGCTCGCCCCGGTTAGTGATGGTGACGTAGCCTCCACCAACCTTGGCGCCGGGCGCGGTCACGCGGCTCCAAGCATCGGAGATCATCAGCTGACCGTGGTGGGACATGTCTTCACCAGACGAGACAACAGAAGCACCCAGCAGAATGCTGAGAGCCAAAACGGAATAAAGCTTTTTCATGGGTCGGTTTCCTAAAATCAAAACAGGGTGTTTGAATGAGTCAGGAAACTCGTGGTGGCGCTCTCGACCCCAGCGGGCGGACTTGCAGCGTAGGATGGGCGATGTTGAGGGTGACAAGTACAGGCTCACCGGTGAATTTTTGCGCCTCACCACACCAGAACGGTGAATACACGGGTGCCGAAGCCGTATGATCAGAACACAAACCACAGTCTGGCAAGCCCCCGGCCTCGCCAGACTGGCCATCACTGAGGCAAAAACTCGCCCGATCCAGCACAGGTTCAGCAAAGATGCGTTCAGCATGCGCGAGCGACAAGCACAGAGCCGCCAGCCCATAGAGCAGCAGCATGGCGAACCTCACCTGCTTATCGCGGAATATCGACAACATATCCTGTCAATGAGAGCTACGGGCCACAGCGTCAATGGCCTTTGGCGCTCACATCCGGATGACCAGCCCCTTGTCTGGCGCAATCTTGCCCTGAACCACGCTGCTATAGAGCGCTTCGAGCGCCTGCAAACCGCGGTGAGGCTGATACGAAATCCAAGCCTGCGCCTTCATCCCAGCCTGCATCATGAATGCGGTGGTCTGCTGGTCGAGTTCCTTGGCCCCCCACTCGCCCGCGCGCGTCTGGAGGTGACCGGGGGCAAAAACCATCTCTTTACGGTCCTTGGGAATACAGGTTCCCGTTGCCGGTTGATCCCAGTGCGTCAGCCCCACGTTGATGCAATATTTGAGATTGTCGCCCAGATGCTGCTGAAGTCCCGACA
>JBMTIF010000103.1:0-7332 GCA_049437045.1 Alphaproteobacteria bacterium
GGTTTCCTTGATGTTGATCCCGCGCTGGTTCGCCATATCGCGGACGTTTACAAGGTTCACAGAGGCGAACTTCGTACCCAGCATGGCCGCCAAGGCCGCATTGGTAATTGGCTCGTGCTTCAAACCGGCAGCATCCCCGCAGTATTCGATCTGCATGTCGAGGATTTCTTCGTCGGTCAGCTGACCGATCATGGAACCCAACTGCTTGGCCAGATCGATCCACGGCCCCAGCTTGCGCGCGTCTTCGGCTGTCAGGGATGGCGTGTTGAGCGCATTCTGTACTGCACCATCAACCAGATAGTTTGCCATCTGCTCAGCCACCTGAACGGCCACTTTCTCCTGCGCTTCCTGCGTGGAAGCGCCAAGGTGTGGGGTGCAGATCACGCGAGGATGACCGAAAAGCGGGTTCTCCTTCGCCGGTTCCACGGCAAAAACGTCCAGCGCTGCACCGCGCACGTGACCGCTTTCCAGCGCACCGAGCAAAGCAGTCTCATCAACCAGACCACCGCGCGCACAATTCACCAGCATCACGCCTTTCTTCATTTTGTTGAAGGCGTCGGCATTGATCATGTTTTCGGTCTGCGCAGTCTTGGGAACGTGCAGGGTGATGACGTCTGCTTTGGCCAGCAAATCGTCCAGTTCGACCTTGGTCACCCCCAGATCCTTGGCGCGCTCTTCGGACAGAAATGGGTCAAAGGCGAGGACTTTCAGACCAATTCCAATGGCTTTAGAGGCTACAATCGAACCGATATTGCCTGCGCCGACCAAACCCAGCGTCTTGCCGGTCAGCTCGGTCCCCATGAACTTGGATTTCTCCCATAGCCCTTCGTGCGTCGATGCATTGGCTTGAGGAATGTGCCGCGCAAGGGCGAACATCATGGCAATGGCGTGCTCGGCAGTGGTGATGGCATTGCCGAACGGCGTGTTCATAACGACCACACCGTTACGGGTACAGGCGTTGACGTCGATGTTGTCGACACCAATACCGGCCCGGCCAACAACTTTCAGCCGAGAAGCCTTTTCCAGCAAAGCCGGGGTCACTTTGGTCGCCGAACGCACAGCAAGGCCATCGTAGTCGACAATGATGTGCTCCAGCTCTTCGGGCGTCAGTTTGCCGGAAACTGTCACCTCACAGCCCATGTCTTCAAAGGTCTGAACGGCTTGAGTAGAAAGGGAATCAGAGATCAGGATTTTTGGTTTCGCGCTCATGCTGCGTGTTCCTTAACGTCAAATGTTTCTGCGAATTGAGTGGCAAAGGCCCACTCCAACCATGGTGTCAGAGCTTCGATATTACTGGCCTCAACCGTCGATCCGCCCCAGATCCGCAAACCTGCGGGTGCATCGCGGTAGCCATTGAAGTCGTAGCCTGCGCCTTCGTTTTCGATTTTCTTGACCAGCGCCTTACAAAAAGCCCCCTGCTCGTCCGCGGACAGTTGCTGAAAGGCAGGGTCTACAATCTTGAGGCACATGGACGTGCTGGACCGGGTCGCGGGATCAGCGGCGAGCCAATCAATCCACGCCGTCTTCTGGACCCAGGCGTCCAGCGCTGCAAAGTTTGCATCAGCACGGGCGATGAGCGCTTTGCCACCACCGATGCTGTCAGCCCAATCCAACGCCGCCAGCACATCTTCAACGGCCAGCATGGACGGGGTGTTGATGGTTGCACCTTCGAAAATACCCGCATTGATTTTGCCCGCTTTGGTCATGCGGAACAGCTTGGGTAAGGCGCGGTCAGGCTCGTAGCTTTCCAGTCGAGCAACGGCACGTGGAGACAGCGCCAGCATGCCGTGCGCCGCCTCTGAACCCAGCACTTTTTGCCAGGACCAGGTCACAACGTCCAACTTGCTGAAGTCCATTTCCATGGCGAAAGCAGCCGAAGTGGCATCACAGATCACCAGCCCCTCACGGTCATCAGCAACCCAATCCATGTTTGGAACGCGAACGCCCGAGGTTGTGCCATTGAAGGGGAAAACCACGTCGTGTGTGGGGTCAACTGCTGACAAGTCAGGCAATTCACCGTAGGCGGCTTTCATGACTTGTGCGTTTTCGAGCTTCAGCTGCTTGATGGCGTCGGTTGCCCAGTCCTTGGAAAAGCTTTCCCATTCCAGAATGGTCACAGGCCGCGCACCCAACATGGACCACATGGCCATTTCTACCGCACCAGTGTCAGAGCCGGGCACGATGCCCAGCAGCCAGTCCTCCGGCAAGCCAAGCATGGCTTTGGACCGATCAATAACAGACTTGAGTTTGGCTTTGGGTTCCTTGGCCCGGTGGGAACGGCCAACAGCCGCTTCAACCAGTTTGTCGACAGACCAACCAGGGAATTTGGTGCAAGGACCAGATGAGAAATTGGGATCTTTGGGCCGAGTGGTCGGCATAGTGTGGGGCGCAGCTGTCGCGCCGCCAAGCGAGTCCGCGGGTGCACGCAAGGGTGCAGCGAGCGAACGCACGTCGTGCGTCGTCATTGTTCAAACCTCTGGTCTGGTGGCGGTTTGCTCCGCCAAGCCCGACCAGAAAACTCAAACTGAAGGGAGAAATCAACCCCTGAAGACTAGCGGATTTGTGGCACCACGTTCCCGGCAAGCAAACTGGAAAGCCTTTCCTTACTTTCCACTAGGTTTGGAGCATCCAAAGAATCTGGTTCTGTCAGTGTCTTACGGAACCACGGGTCACCCGATTTCTCGAATGTCTGCTGCACCCAATCCATAACTGCACTCACCGATGGATCGTCGTGTAATACCCGCAGTACGCCGACATAAAGCGGCGTAATGGTGTGTGCTGGAATACCCGGCAGCGCAACCAACTCCGGGTCCATGACTGCGTAGTTCCCCAGAAAACCGATTCCCATGCCGGCCCGAACCAAATGGTAATAGGTGGTCGAATTGTTACTGACGTACTTTGTCTTGGCGTTTGAGGTCAGCTTCATCCAATCAGCAAAACCGGCGACCATATCGCGGTAAGCCACGTGGTCCACAATTGGATAATCGCTCCAGTCATCACCTTCGGGCATCCCGTATTGCTCGATAAACACCTTGGACACAAACGGGATGAGGTGAATAAAACCAATTCGTCGAGACAGAATCTTGGCGTTCTGAAAATCGCGAAAAGAGCAGACGAGATCGACTTCACGACGTTCCAGATCAGGGGGCTCGTTGGTTGAGTAAAGCTCCAGAGAGACAGAGGGGTATGCTGCTTGAAAGTCCTTGACCCGAGGGGCAAGCCAATAGCTGAGCAACCCATCAGTGCACGAGACCCGCACATTGCCTTCGACATCAGCCTGATCCACCAACGCTGCATTCAAGGCCAAAGCGACCTGGCGATCCATCTGGTCGGCCAAAGCGACCAGACGCTCGCCTTCCTGTGTTAGCGATGAACCTCTTGTGCTGCGGACCAAAAGGCGGCGGTCCATCGCTTCTTCGAGCATAGCCAGCTTACGAATGACGGTTGGCTGGGTCACACCCAGCAACTCCGCACTTTTTGCGATGGTGCCAGCGCGCGAAAAAGCCAAAAGAACCCGCAGGTCTTCCCAGACGTCCGGGCTGATCTTTTGCTCAGCCCCGATTTTGAAAAAGCCTTCAGACAAAGAAGACCGCGCCTGCTTCATGGCCACGAAACTTTCATCTTGGCCTGCAGACGATGGGGTATCGTGTCTTAGTCAGGCATGGGTTGGGTGAAAACCGAGGAAAGCCCCTCGACTTCTATGCCATCGAAGGATGCAGCTTTCGTGCCGAAGTTGAACATTACCCGCTGTTTCTTGTTTCCAGATTTGCGCGCAAGAACCAGCATATTCTCTGGACTTTCAACGACTTCCAGATCACCACCAGTGATGATTTCACCAGCCTTCCGCTTGCCAATCAGGTTTTTCACCTTGGACCGAAAGCTATCAGGGTCAGAAATCTGCTGGTTCATTCCTCGTTCCAGGTGACGCTCGTCAACCGGCAACCAAGGCCTGTCAGCGCTGGAAAATCCTGCATTCTTTTCCGTTCGATCCCACGGGATTGGCGTGCGACAGGTATCTCGACCGATGAAGGTTGGCCAGAATTCGATGCCCCAGGGATCCTGCAAATCCTCAAATGCCAACCGATCTGCATCTTCAAGCCCCAGTTCCTCGCCCATATACATGCAAACAGAACCATGCAGGGCCATTTCGAGCTCTATCATCATCATGGAGACGCGATCTGTATCTTCGGGTTGAAGGCCCAGTCGCTTGACCTGCCGCGAAGAAACCCGCGGAACATCATGGTTGGAGGTTGCGAACGTGATCTGGTGGCCTTCGAGTTTGTCCGTCACCAGCCGCAGCACGCCTTCGAGCTCTTCAGCCGTCTGGCCATCCCAAGCGAGCAGATCGAAGTTGTAGCAAGAATGAAGCAAGCCCGGCTGCGTGTAACGGTTGATCATATCCATCCCGTTATCACCACCCAACTCACCCATTAGGAAGCGGGGTTGGTCGTAGCTGTCTGCCAGTGTCCGCAGCTCACTCAGAAAGGTGTTGACCCAAGGCTGATCGATCTGTTTCGACTGAATGAACTGCATCCCGAAAGGCTGGGAAATGCGTGAATCATCGCCGCCAGAGGCAAGATCCGTGCGGGGGTCGTTATCCCGAAAATCCGGGTCGAAAGCCATCGTGTGGATGGCATCCAGCCGAAATCCATCAACGCCCTTATCCAGCCAATACTTACATTCGGCGATAACCGCAGCCCGCACCTCGGGGTTCCGGTGATTCAGGTTTGGCTGAGAGGTCAGGAAGTTATGGAAGTAGTACTGGCGACGGCGCGCATCCCACGTCCAGGCTCGACCACCAAAGAACGAAAGCCAGTTGTTCGGCTCCGTCCCGTCCGGTTTCGGGTCGTGCCAGACAAACCAGTCAGCCTTGGGGTTGGTGCGGTCTTGTCGGGATTCTTCGAACCATTTGTGCTCTGCTGAGCAGTGGCAAAGAACCTGGTCAATGATGACCTTCATCCCAAGGCCATGAGCCTTGTTCAACAATTCATCGAAGTCTTGATCCGAACCGAAAACCGGATCAACGGCGCGGTAGTCGGAAACGTCGTAGCCAAAGTCCTTGAAGGGTGATTTGAAAAAAGGGGAAAGCCAGAGGCAGTCGACCCCCAGGTCAGCAACACTTTCCAGTTTTTCCGTAATCCCCGGAAGATCGCCAATTCCATCACCGTTACTATCGCGGAATGACCGGGGGTAAATTTGATAGATAACTGCGCTATCCCACCAGTTGTGGTTCATAGTCGCTCCCCAATGCATCGGTGTTTTTTTGAAAGGGATCAGGCCGGTGCCAATTCGACCCGCAATCCATCCAGTTCATCAGACATTTCCAACTGGCAAGACAGTCGGCTTGTGTCTTTGACGTCCATAGCCAGATCGAGCATGTCGGTTTCTTCTTCGTCAGCTGCCGTCAGCTTGCCGAACCACTCACCATCAACATAGACGTGACAGGTCGCACAGGCGCAGCAACCGCCACAGGCTGCTTCGATGTTCATCCCCGCATCGCGGATGATTTCCATGACCTTATGACCGCTCTTTGCTTCAAGGGTCTGTTCGCTACCGTCGCGATCAACAACAATGATAGATGGCATGCCAGAACGCTCCAAATCTGAATTCATCGGTTTGGTGGGTATTTAGAGCGTTATTGCTTCGAGGAAAAACACTAAATGGCGTTTCGCTGTGTCACTGGGCGAGACGCTGAATTGCAATGACCTTTTCCCTGACAAAGTTTGCCTCGACGCCACCCCTGCCATGGGACCAAAAACTGTAGATCGACGGTATGGACAAAACCTAAAGTCTTGCAAACCAACACTTTAATTTAACTTTGATTTTACATTATTTTTTAGTGACGTGTGAGAGGTGCCAACCTGCGCAACAAAAAAGGGCTCCGCAGTTTTGCAGGAGCCCTTTTGAATTTCCAGAGGCAAGCAGGCTGGTCTAAGCGGCTTCGTCATCTCCACCGCGGTGCGCGTGGACCCTCTTTTCAGAAACTTGCAACTTGTTCAGCGCGTGAATATAGGCGCGTGCAGAAGCAAACAGCGTATCGTAATCGGCACCTGTCCCGGACACGGTCCGCCCGTCCTGGCTGAGCCGGACTGTGACTTTGGCCTGCGCGTCAGTCCCACCGGTGACCGCGTGAACCTGATACAGGTCAAGCTTTTGATCTTCGAGGCCAGTCACGTCCTTGATGCCTTTGAAGATTGCATCAACGGCACCATTGCCCTCGGTGGTGACGGTGTGCGCTTTACCCTGCACACTGACTGTGACGTCAACGCGCGCAACGCCATGCACGATGGAGTGAATTTTCAGGTCGTCTAGCACGAAAGATGCGGCTTGATCGCTGGCGCTGTCGTCCACCAGAGCGACGATATCCTCATCGGTCACTTCCTTCTTGTGGTCTGCAAGATCCTTGAACCGCACAAAGGCATCTTGGAACGCATTCTCACCGATGTCCTCGTAGCCCAACTGAACCAGCTTGTCGCGGAAGGCTGCACGGCCGGAGTGCTTGCCCAAGACGAGGTTGGTTTTGGTCCAACCCACGCTTTCCGGGGTCATGATCTCATAGGTCTGCGCATTCTTCAGCATGCCATCCTGATGAATGCCGGACTCATGGGCAAAGGCATTTGCCCCGACGATGGCCTTGTTCGGCTGCACAGAAAAGCCGGTGATCGACTGCAGCATCTGGGACGCGCGGAGCAGCTTGGTGCTGTCAATGTTGGTCCAGTACGGCAGCCGGTCGCCCCGCACCTGCAAGGCCATAGCGACTTCTTCCAATGAAGCGTTGCCTGCGCGCTCGCCAATGCCGTTGATGGTACACTCGATTTGACGCGCGCCTGCTGAAACACCGCCCAAAGAGTTGGCAACAGCAACCCCAAGGTCGTTGTGGCAGTGCGTCGAGATCGTGCACTTGTCCAGACCCGGCACCGAATTGAGCAGCATGCGGATCAACTCAGCATACTCGTCAGCAACCAGGTAACCCACCGTGTCGGGTACGTTAATTGTGGTCGCGCCAGCTTCGACCGCCGTGGTGATCGACTGGACGAGAAAATCCGGTTCCGTCCGCGTACCGTCCTCAGGAGACCACTCAACGTCATTCGTCAAAGACGCAGCGTGAGAGACCGAGTTATGGATGGCTTCCAGAACGGCTTCCGGCTCCATGCGGAGCTTGTATTTCATGTGAACCGGCGAGGTGGAGATAAAGGTGTGGATCCGAGCCTTTGGCGCGTACTGCAACGCCTCCCAAGCGCGGTCGATGTCCTTGGTCGAAGCGCGGCACAGCCCGGCGATCACGACATTCTCTGACGCCTGCTTCGCGATGGCCCGAACGGACTCGAAGTC
>JBMTIF010000104.1:0-7320 GCA_049437045.1 Alphaproteobacteria bacterium
GACAATGTATTCCGGCTGACCGTTCCACCACTTTTTGCTGAGCCCTTCAAAGGTATCCAGCATTCTACCGTCTTCTGTCCGTGATGGATTGAACACCGTCGTCCCCTGGCCCGAATAGGCGTCTTTCTCCACAATGTTGTAGTGGTCTTCGATGCGGGAGTAGCTGTTTAAGTCAGGGTGGATCCAAGGCAGGTGGTAAGCTTCGCAGTAATTCTCGACCGCCAGTTTCCAGTTGCAGGCCACATCGAGGGTGAATTGAGAAACGTCACGATCGAAGAAAAGCGGTTGATTGAACTCTGACCAGCGATCCAACAGCTTGGAATGGATATCGACAAAGGGCCCGGCATCACGGCTGACATTGACGTAGACAACGCCGAGGTAGACGTGGGTCGGAACCTCCAGCAAACCCAATTCTGGCTTGTCGATGCAAGGGTGGTGGTTCGCGTCAGGTCCACCAACCAAAGGCGTCGCAACCAATCGACCGCTGAGATCGTAGGTCCAGCTGTGATAAGGGCAGCGCATGCCTTGCTTGGCTTTACCCGCTTCGCTGACCAGAATCATTCCGCGATGACGACAGACGTTTTCGTAGACGCGTACCTGATTTTCACGGTCTCGGACGACAACCAATGGCACACCGGCCAATTCAACCGGGTAGACATCGCCAACCTCTGGCACGTCGCCCTCAAATGCGATGCCGGACCATTGGCCCAAGAGCAGACGCTTGGTCTCCTCCGCATATACTGCGGGGTCCGTATAGAACTCGTTGGGCAGCCCATTGGCCGTTTCAACGGATTGCTGAACTTTGGCGAGGTAAGACATCAGACATCAACCATGATTGAGATTTCAGAACCATAGATACGAATTCGTCCAAGGCGCGTTCGACTCACAGCGACCTGATCGGGTCGGTTCTGCCATACAAGCTAGCAACTTGACCGACAAACGGCGTCAGGGGATGCATGCAGGATGAAAGAACTGAAAACCCTCCGCGGCCTGGCCATGTTGCCACTATACGATTGGCCAGAGCTGCATCATCTGACCGATGGTGTCTGGGCCTGTATTCGTGAGGCTGCACGGGATCAGGGATTAGACCTGCCAGCGGACCTCGACCATCGCGCGCAGCGGGCTTCGGCGTGGATGGCGGACGATGTTGTATTCAGTCAGCTTTGTGGTTCGCCCTGGTACCGAAAACACCGCCACCACGCGCGCTATCTGGCGACTTCGAACTTTGAACTGAACGATAATGAACCGGGGCAGTATTACAGCAAGATCGTTGTCGCCGCAGATGCGCCCTATCAGAGCCTCGATCAACTGGGCACAGCGCGGTTCGCCTATAATGATGATGACTCCCAGTCCGGCGTTCATTGCCTGCGTCCTCTCATGGATATGGAGGCGCGCATCGCGCAGGGTGTGGAAAGCGGCGGGCATCGTCTATCTATGGAAGCCGTTGCGGCGGGTCAGGCTGATTTTGCGGCCATTGACGCTTTCAGCTTCAAGCTCGCCGAAAGCATTGCGCCAGCGGTCACCGGCGCCCTGCGAGTGATCGGCCAGACCCCGCACCGGCCAGCCCCGGTTTTGATTACTTCAACTGCGTTTGATGACGATATAGCGCAGCGGCTCCAGCATGCGGTGCTCATGGGCCTAAGCAACCTGCCAGAGACGGTTTCAGTGCCGTATTCTTTCCGGGGGGCTGTTGACCTTGGAACTTCGCCTTACGAAGTCTTCAAGCTTTAGCGCTGCAAAAGCCTTAGTCCCACGGCCCGTTAACGGCTTTGAGTTCCGGGTAAACTGGCTCCCGCTTCTGCATTTTTGCAGCAGCGCTTTCCATCATGTGCGCTGGCGACAGGATGCCGGCGTTCAAGGCCTGAATATAGCGCAGCGTGTCTTCTGTTGAGTGATCGGCGGCATAGTTCATGACGTGCTTGGAACCCGCGACGGCCAGCGGCGAATTGCGTGCAATCTGCTGCGCGATTTCCATCACGCTGGACAGCATATCTTCCTGCGTTTCAAACACCTGATTTACAAACCCACGCTCCAGCGCCTCTGCTGCTTCTAGCTTGCGTCCCGTGTAAGCCAATTCGCGGATCAGGCCGTCTGGCAACTGACGCAATATGCGGGGGAAGGTCCCCACGTCGGCGACCATCCCGATGTTGACTTCCTGAATGGTAAAGAATGCGTCTGCGGTGCAATAGCGCATGTCACAGGCACTGCTCAGATCGACACCCGCGCCCAGAGCCCCGCCCTGAATGGCGGCCAGAACGGGTTGGCGTGCGTTGTAGAGGCTAGAGAAAGTCTCTTGCAGGTGATGGAGGTGAATGCGGAAGGCTTCGGCATGAATCTGGGGGTCAATTTTGCCACCCATGATCGAGCTGCCAGCCTCGGCAAAAACAGCGAGGTCCATTCCGGCAGTGAAGTGCTTGCCAGTACTGGAGACCACGATCACTCGTGCAGCAGCCTTGTTGGAGATGCGGTTTATTGCATCGGGAAACTCGACCCAGAAAGCCTTGTTCATCGCGTTGCGCTTTTCGGGGCGATTGAGCACGACATGAGCCACGTGATCGGTAATTTCGACCGAAATGGTTTCGTACGATGGAAATTCGAGTGTCATGGGATCCGATCTCCTTGATTTGCGACCATCAACCTACGGGTGGGTCAGTCGGCTGACCAGTGAGAAACGACAGCATCGAACTCAGGACGGGGGCGATCGTCATTGTTGGTCAGTTTGCCTGCAATATAGATAAAGCCCGCAACCTGATCGTGCTCCGTATCGCAGCCTAAAGCGGCCTTTACGTCCGGGTCAAAGGCTGTCCACTCGGTTAACCATTGAGTAGCATAACCTTCTGATTGCGCAGCGACGACGATGTTCTGGCACACGGCACCGGCGGAAAGGTGTTGCTCCCATACAGGGATCTTGTGGGGAACCGTCGGAGTTGAGAGCACGGCCAGAACAATCCCGGCTCGCTCAAAGCGCCCGGCCTCCAGTTCAAGTGTACTTTCTGGTGCATCGGGACGCTGGTTTTTGGCAAATGCCGGCCGGATGACCTTTTCTCCAAAACTGCGACGGGCATCGTTTTCGAAAATAATGATCCGCCAAGGGGCAAGCTTGCCATGATCCGGTACACGCAAACCGGCCTTTAGAATTTTCTGGAGTGTGTCGCCGTCTGGCTTCCCTCCCGGCATGTCGGAGGCTTTGACAGAGCGGCGTGTTTGCAAGAATTCGAGCGTGGACAAGAGACGCTTCCTTAAACCAGTGACAGAACCCAACGGGTGGCGACGACGAAGACCAATGTTTGAAGAAGTGAGACCCCAAACATAAAGGCGCAAGAGGCGAGCGAGAAACTGTCTACGAGCCCGACACCTAGGACAACAAAGGGTAATGCCAACGGCAACGCCATCGCGCCAAGAAAAACACCGACGTTGCCGAGTAGCACACGCAAGGCAGCAACAAAGGCGCTTAGTGCGGTCAGGGCTGATGCGGTGATGAGCAATCCGCTGCCCAAGGCTAGAAAAGCGCTGGTGGGCTGAGAGTAGAACAACGTCACCAGCCACGCAGCCACGAGGAACCACGGCAACGAAGCAAGCCAACCGCCGAAAAGCCGACCATAGACAAAACCGGGATAATCCTGCGCCATGACACGCAAGCGTTGGTTCAGCCCCGATTGCAATTGATCGAGCCACCAGTCTGCGTTTGCATAGACGAAAGCCAGTACGATCATCGCCCAGCCAATCGCCGGCCCTGCGGGACGCAGGCGCTCTGGGAACTGCCCCAGCGTCAAGCCCACCGCCGTCAGCGCCACCGCCAGAAAGCCTAAGGCACCAAGCGCATTCAGGCCGTTACGCAAGCGCAGTCGAAGCTCTAATCGCAAACCCGCACTAAACATCGTCCGATCCCTTCCGGGTCAGAGTTATTGTTTGCGCTTTATTCAAGCTGCGCTCATGGGATGAGAACAGGATCGCACGCCCCTCACTCGTACCCTTGTGCAGGATCGTTTCCAGTGACGCGGCGGTTTGCTGATCAAGACCTGCAAAAGGTTCGTCGAGCATCCAGACCTCTTTGTCCGGCAAGCACGTCAGCGCCAGTGCGACCCGCCTCGCCTGTCCAAAACTCAGCGTCCTTGCTGGTTTTTGCCTCAGCTCGTGAAGCCCCAGCAGTTCCGCGGCCCCCGCCGCCGGTACCACCCCACAGCCGGCATAGAGGCTCAGATTTTCAGCGACACTCAAGTCCGGCAGCAGGCCATTGTCATGGCCCAGAAAAGCCAAGGCTTCACGGTTTAGCTCAACCTCACCTTCCACCAACGGGATCAAACCGGCCAAGGCCAGCATCAGAGTTGACTTGCCTGCGCCATTCTCTCCCTGCACATGCAGCGCCTCGCCCGGGTTAACAGCAAAGGATAGCCCCTCGATCAGGAGAGCATCTCCTCTGGCAACCGAGAGGTTTTCTGCCTTCAGCAATGGTGCGGTGGATTGGGTCATGCTTGCCTTTTGCCTCACGCAGAAGCCTTCGACAACCATTGCCAAACGCTGGTTTCGGTCATGGGTTTCCCCAAACGCAGGGGACCACCGCAACAGATGCGGCATCCTTCGATTTGAAGTTACAGCAAAAAACGGCCATATCGGTGTCCATGCACAAGTACGCGAACCCCACACGTTTCATGCGCTGGGCCGAAGCCAGCCAGCCCTACCTGCTTGCCTTGGGTATCCTCCTGGGCTTTGGCGGAATGATTTGGGGGCTGACAGTCCCGCCTGACGAGGAAATGCAGGAGTTGATCAAGCCCCTGTTTGTCCATGTACCTTCGGCTGGATTGTCGTTGATTGTTTACGGTTCCATGTCGATTGCGGCTTTCGTGGCGTTGGTCTGGCGACATCCTTTGCCGGAGATATTCTGTCTGGCCGCTGCGCCGGTCGGGGCGGTTGTGACTGTGGTGGCGCTGATTACCGGAGCGCTGTGGGGTAAGCCAACCCTCAACACTTACTGGGACTGGCGAGATCCACGCATGGTGCTGGAGCTTCTGTTGCTGTTCCAATACCTGATCTACATCGTACTGGTTCGGGTACTCTCACAGCGCGACCCGGCTCTGGGTCGTCGTGTGGGATCGATCTTTTTGGTTGCGAGCGTTGTTACCGTGCTGCTTTCCAAATTCGTCACCGAGTGGTTCCTCGTCCTGCATCAAGGGTCCAGTGGTGCCAACGTGATCCAGCTGACAGGCCGAGTTATCATGAACCTGCTGGGGCAGGGCGAAGACGTCGCTGCTGAGCCGGTTGAGGACGATGGTATCGCGGGGGTCTATGTGCCGCCCTTGCTGATCACCATGCTGGGCACCTATCTGTTCTACATGGCAATTGGCATCTGGCTCATGCGCTATGAGCTGATCCGTATGCGTTTGCGCTCACTTCGCCGCAAGCAAGCAGCCGCGCACTCTTTCCTTGCCGAAGCAACCGGAACATAGGGGAGCAGCCGCTGATGTTTGATGATCGTTTCGTTGCTGTTTGGGGAAGCTATGGCGCCACGGCGTTGGCCATGATTGGCGCGCTGCTTGTTGCTCGCCTCGTGCTGAACCGGGTCAGGCGTGAGCTGGAGCAGCTGAAAAAGGAAGCAAACAAATGAGCGGTTCGCGGGTTCGCAATCGTTTTATCTGGGTGAGCCTTGGCGCGCTTTTGGCGGCTGGCGCTGTTCTGCTGATTGTTTTCGCCTTGCCGGGTCAGCTCAACGCCTTCCGCACCCCGACGCAACTTGCAGCGCTCGATATTCCAGCAGGCAAGTCATTGCGCTTGGGTGGCCAGATCGTTCCCGGCTCTTACTCAACGGAAGACGGTATCACCCACCTCTTTACTCTGACTGACAAGGACGGCGGCACTCAGGTCGTTTCTTACAGCGGCGCGCTTCCGGATCTGTTCCGCGAGGGGCAGGGGATCATCGCGACCGGAGTTCTCGATGGCAGCGGGGGATTTGATGCAAAAAACCTGCTGACCAAGCACGATGAAGCCTATGTCCCGCGTGAGCTGCGTGATCACGCGGATCAGCAGCAAGGCACGTCCAGCCAATGATCTCAGAGTGGGCGCATCTGGCCCTCATACTCGCGCTTCCGCTGGCGTTCATGCAAGCCATCACAGCGCTTGTACCGTCTGCGCCCTTGGGTTGGACTGCTGGTTATCGTCAAGGCGTGGTGCGCAGTGTTGCTATTGCCAGCGCAGCCCTGATCTTGCTTTCTTTCCTCGGTCTGGTGCTGGCGTTTGTCACAGGCGACTACAGCGTTAAAACTGCATTCGAGCACAGCCACTCAGCCAAGCCACTGCTTTACAAGATTTCCGGAACGTGGGGGAACCACGAAGGTTCCATCCTGCTTTGGGTGCTCATTCTGGCTGTTTTTGGTGGGTTGCTCGCTTTGCGAGAGAATGACAAACACCGCGATTTGCAGGTGCGGGCGCTGGGCATACAAGCGCTGATTACACTGGCTTTTCTGGCCTTTACGATTTTCACGTCAAACCCGTTTGAGCGCTTGATCCCTGCACCGATTGAGGGGCGCGGGCTTAATCCACTGTTGCAGGATATTGGCCTCGCCTTGCACCCACCCTTGCTCTACTTCGGCTATGTGGGCTTCTCCATCACCTTTGCGCTGACTGTAGCGGCTCTGTTGCGCGGTGAAGCAGACCGTGACTGGGCCCGGCTGGTGCGGCCCTGGGCCATGATCGCCTGGACCGCTTTAACCGCCGGGATCGCACTTGGCAGCTGGTGGGCTTATTACGAGCTGGGCTGGGGAGGGTTTTGGGCCTGGGATCCGGTCGAAAATCTGTCATTTCTCCCTTGGCTTACGGGCACAGCCTTTATCCACTCACTGATGGTTGTTGAGAAATCCGGCGCTTTGCGCGTTTGGACGTTGTTCCTCGGCGTGGTGACTTTTGTCCTCGCCATTCTGGGAACCTTTGTTGTCCGGTCGGGCTTGTTGACCTCCGTCCATGCCTTTGCGGTCGACCCGGCAAGGGGCGTCTTTATCCTGCTGATTCTCGGGCTAAGCGTTATTGCTGCCTTTGGCCTCTTTGCCTGGCGCGCGCCGCAGTTCAAGGCAGGCGGTGGTTTTGAGCCTGTTAGCCGTGAGGGCGCTCTGGTGCTGAACAACCTGTTTTTGTCGACCGGGGCTGGCGTGGTTTTGCTGGGAACCTTTTTCCCCCTCATCACGGAGGCATTCGGCCAACCGCTCACAGTAGGCAAACCTTACTTTGATGCGACCTTCCTGCCGTTCATGGTGCCACTGTTGTTGCTGATGGCTATCGGTCCTTTCGTGCCGTGGCAGCGTCTACGCGGCGTAAACCGTGACCGCATCCGGG
>JBMTIF010000105.1:0-7187 GCA_049437045.1 Alphaproteobacteria bacterium
CGAGGCTTTGGCTGTTCAACGCGGCGTGAATGGATCGAGCAAGTGTCCAGACCGGGTTGATGGAGACATGGAAGTCAGTGATGGAAGGTTTCTGTTCATGCGATTTATGATCCCGGCATGGCGGGGCGGTGCGGTGCTTGGTGCGGTGATGGCTGTGCTTGGCGCAGGCAGCTTGAGTTTTGCGCAAGTCCTCGTGGTTCCAAAGGAAATAAAGGGCGCGTCCGATCTAACGGTTGCCTTTGATCCGCCAACGGCTCCCGGTGACCAGATCAGCTTTGTGTTTGAGGCTATGAATTGGGAAGTATATGAAGGTCGCTTACCCAAAAACAGGGAAATGATCCACTTGGCTGGCCCGAGTGATCCCGGCGAATATCGCATCATCTGGTACAGCGAAGATGGTGAGATCAGGAATGAATCCAGCCTTAGGGTCACTGATCCGGAAATCTGGGTTAATGGACCAGCCGTCGCCAAAGCTGGCCAGGGTGTGCTTGTCGAATGGTTTGGTCCTGGGTTCGAGGGCGATAGCATTCTGCTGTATCGTGAGACGGACGACATGTACCTCGCTGAGGTCATGCTGAAGGGTGAAAATCCGGTGCTTTTGCCACTGGATGTCGAACCGGGTAGGTATGAGGTGCTGTATTGGTACGATGCTACCAAGTCGATCATGGTGCGTGAGTGGTTGACCGTGGAGTAATCTGATGCAGGCCGTCCAATGATGGTGCCAAAGGCCAAAACTCGGGTAGAAGTGCGCTACCCCGCTGCTTTCCTTTTTGGCTACAGGGCCGCCGAGCGGCCTAAAATATAGCTATCCAGCCTGAGGCAGGCATTGCCAGAGCGTCCTTTGAGTTCCAAGGTATGGGGTACTCAAGCCGGATTGATTCCGGATATCGTAATTCCCTCGAAAGGCTCTGCTTCATGGCGGTTTTTACCTCTCGCATCGCCACCAATTCATCTGCCTTCGCGCAGAACCGTACCGACATGTTGGCGCTCGTTGATCGGCTGCGGCAGGTTGAGGCGCGAGCAGTCGAGGCTTCGAACCGCCGCAAGGGAACCTTCGATAAGCGTGGGCAACTCACCCCGCATGAGCGTTTGCAGCGCTTGCTAGACCCCGGAATGCCGTTTTTGCGGCTTCACAACCTCGCAAATTACCTGCTGGAAGACCCGGACCCTGAAACCTCATTGGCGGGGGGATCTGTGATTTTGGGCATTGGCTTTGTCTCTGGCGTGCGCTGCATGATCTGGGGCGATGACAGTGGCATTCGCGCGGGTGCCGGAACTATGGGCGGTCTGCGCGCTAGCCTGAACATTCAGGAAATGGCGTTGAAGTTCGGCCTGCCGGTCGTCCACATGGTGGAAAGCGCGGGGGCCAACCTCATGGAATATGAGGTGGAGTGGTGGGCCAATGCAGGGCGCATGTACTGTAACTTTGCGCGTTTGAGCGCGGCGGGCATTCCCGTGATCTCCGTCCTGCACGGGCCGTCTACGGCCGGCGGCGCCTATATGCCCGGCATGAGCGATTACGTGATTGGGATCAAGAACAATGGGATGGCCGCCTTGGGTGGCGCGGCTCTGGTCAAGGCGGCGACCGGAGAAGAGGCGGACGAACGCGAACTAGGCGGCACCGAGATGCATGCGAGTATCTCTGGCGTTATCGAATATCTGGCCGAAGACGATGCGCAGGGGTTAAGCATGGCGCGGGACGTTGTGCGACGACTGAACTGGAATGCGAAGGCAACCGCGCCGAAGCGTCGCCCTTTCAACCCGCCCAAACTGGCAACAGACGACATCGCCAGAGTGGTTCCGACGGATTACACCGTTCCTTACGATGTTCGCGAAGTGGTAGCCCGGATTGTGGACGGGTCAGATTTTGACGACTTCAAACCGCGCTTTGGGCCATCTACGGTTTGCATGCATGCCGACATCATGGGCTTTGCTTGCGGCATCATTGGAAACAATGGACCGATAGATACGCAGGGCGCGAACAAGGCCGGACAGTTCTTTCAGCTCTGCGATCAAGCGAATATCCCGATCATTTTCCTGAACAACACCACCGGTTTCATGGTCGGTAAAGAGTATGAGCAGGCCGGAATGGTCAAGCACGGTTCGAAGATGATTCAGGCAGTCGCAAACGTGCGTGTGCCAAAGATCACGCTCTATATCGGGGCTTCTTTTGGTGCGGGGAACTATGCGATGGGCGGTTATGCTTATGACCCGGATATGCTGTTCTCCTGGCCCAATGCGACGACGGGCGTCATGGCGGGACAAAGTGCTGCGAAAACCATGACGACGGTGGCAGAGGTCAGGGCTGAACGCACCGGCAAGGTCATTAGCCAAGCTGAACTGGATGCGCAGGAAGCAACCATCCGAGAGATCTTCGACCGGCAAGAAGATGCGTTCTATACCTCCGGGCGCTGTCTGGATCACGGTGTTATCGATCCAAGAGATACTCGTAAAGTGCTTGGGTTTGCTCTTGAAACCGTACTGGAAGCCCAGACACGGAAACTGCAGCCAAACGCCTTTGGCGTAGCGCGACTGTGAGGTGCGAAATGGGGGAAGGAACTTCGTCAGTGCATTCCATTTCTACGGTTCTGGTTGCGAACAGAGGTGAGATTGCTGTTCGCGTCATGAAGACAGCCAAGGAGCTAGGGCTGAAGACTGTCGCTGTCTACTCTGATGCAGACGCGGATGCCCTCCACGTACAAGTGGCGGATACTGCGGTGCGGCTGGGACCAGCACCCGCCAATGAGAGTTACTTGCGTGCCGATCTAGTGGTGAGCGCGGCGCTGGAGGCGGGGGCAGACGCCGTACATCCGGGCTATGGGTTCTTGAGTGAAAACGCTGATTTCGCTGAGGCGGTGGAAGCAGCAGGTATGGCCTTCATAGGCCCGAGCCGCCACGCCATTGAGGTCATGGGCGATAAAGCACGCGCAAAACGCGCTATGCTAGAAGCTGGTGTTCCTTGTGTCCCGGGCTATCAGGGCGAAGATCAGCGCGATCAGACGCTGATCCAGCAAGCCGCAGAAGTTGGTTTTCCGATCATGGTGAAAGCCGCCGCGGGTGGTGGTGGCCGTGGGATGCGTTTGGTGGAAGATCCAGCGGCCTTGCCAGAAGCCCTGAGGCTGGCGCGATCTGAGGCTGAGAGCGCCTTTGGTGCCGGTGAGCTGATCCTTGAACGCGCGGTAAAGAACCCCCGGCACGTAGAGTTTCAGGTCTTTGCGGACAGTCATGGGAATGTTGTTCACCTTGGTGAACGCGATTGTTCGGTGCAGCGTCGGCATCAGAAAGTGATTGAGGAAGCCCCATGTCCAGTAATGACGCCGGAGCTGAGGGAGCGTATGGGGCAAGCGGCTGTTGATGCGGCGCGTGCTGTTGATTACCGAGGCGCGGGTACGGTCGAGTTTCTTTTGGACCAGAGCGGAGAGTTCTTCTTTCTGGAAATGAACACACGCTTGCAGGTCGAGCACCCGGTCACCGAAGCCATTACCGGACTTGACCTCGTTGCTCTGCAACTGCGGGTCGCTGCGGGACTTCCCCTTGGACTGTCACAGGACGACGTGCGATTGTCTGGTCACGCAATTGAAGTCCGGCTCTATGCCGAGGATGCTGACAACGAGTTTCTGCCGTCGACGGGACCAGTGCAGCTTTTTCAAATCCCGGACTTGGCGGGTTTGCGGGTTGATGCGGGCCTGAAGGTTCAGGACGCGGTTTCTCCCTATTACGACCCGATGGTTGCAAAGGTAATCGGCTTTGGAGACGACCGGGAGCAGGCACGGAAGAAGCTGCTGGCCGGGCTGGAGCAAACCGCGCTCTTTGGTCCCAAGAGCAATCGGGATTTTTTGCTTGATGCGTTGAAGCAACCCACCTTCATCGCCGGCGAAGCCACCACGGGGTTTATTGCAGAAATTTACGGTGACGCTGGGTATTCATCTGGAGCGATGAATGCTGCTGAAACGGCGATGGCGTTGGTTTTGTTGTATTTGCACAGAAGGGACCAAGCCTCGGCTGCATCTTTGGGCGTTTGTGATGAGTTGATGGACTGGTCTTCGGACGGAGGCTTGAGTTCAGTGTTCGCTGGCTGCGAGGCGGGTGACACGCATCGCATACAGCCGCTGGGCGGAAATCGATTTGCCGTCACTGTGGATGATAGGATCCTGACTGTGCTTGTCCGTTACCGGGACGCGACGACCGCGCGGATGGATGTTGATGGTCAGGGGGTGACCTTCGCTTATTGCGTCGATGACTCAGAGCAAGTCCATATCGCCACGCCATCGCGAATATTTGCCCACGCCGACACGGAGGCAGGACGCAATCTGGATGGAGATACGGGAGGCGGACGCGTTTTGTCCCCGATGCACGGCAAGTTGCTCGTCGTTGACGTGACACAAGGCGCACGGGTTACCAGAGGGGAAAGAGTTGCCGTGCTGGAAGCCATGAAAATGCAGCACGAGATACGAGCGCCCATCGACGGTGTTGTGACTGATGTGGTGGGACAGATTGGGACTCAAGTCGCAGCGGATGATCTGCTGGTCCACATAGAACCTAATGACGAGGAGGAAGGCTCAGGATGATGGAGCAGGCGCAAGCCTTTCTCGATGAAAGCGATGCATTGTACGAGCTGATTAAGAACCTCGATGACGAGGCGCTAGAGCTACAGACCGGTTACAAGGGTTGGACAATCAACGCCGTAATTCGCCATCTGCACATGTGGAACCACGCTGCGAACCTGTCGCTGGAGGGCGAAGGCAAGTTTGATGAATTGTTCAGCGCCTTTGTTGAGCATATGGCGGCTGGTGGCTCTTTCAGCAGTTTTGAGCTGGAGTGGCGTGACGGGTTGAATGGACGTGCTTTGGTGGCTGAGTGGCAGGCCTATTACCGTGCATTGGCTGGTCGTTTTGGCGCAGCAGACCCAAAGGCGCGTGTGGAGTGGGCCGGGCCGGGGATGTCTGTTCGGTCTTCTGTAACAGCGCGATTGATGGAGACCTGGGCGCACGGCCAAGAGGTCTATGATTTGCTCGGGGTTCATCGAAAGAACCGGGATCACATCAAGAATATCGTTGTGTTGGGACTGAACACTTATGGTTTCTGCTTTCAGAACCGAAAGATGGATATCCCCGAGCCGCGACCCTTTCTCAAGCTGGTCGCTCCGTCTGGCGTGACTTGGGAGATGGGGGATGCCAACGACAAGGAAGTTATCGAAGGCCTCGCCGAAGAGTTTTGCCAAGTGGTTACTCAGACGCGCAACATTGCGGATACGTCGCTGCAGGTCACGGGCGACAATGCAACGGCTTGGATGGATATCGCGCAGTGCTTTGCTGGCGCTCCCCAAGACCCGCCCTTGCCGGGTACGAGAAAGACTGAAACCCGTCATTAGAGAGATTTTGCTGCTCAGCTGCGTGCCAATTGGCTCGTTTAGTGCTTATTTTTTGTGCAAGAGCTGAAGTGCTCTGGAAAAGCTCTAAGTCCTTGTTCAGGTTCTTTGCCGAGCAAGGAGAGTACGGTGACATTCATCCAACCGCTTGATACGCCGCCGACCGGTGCTGTCGAGAAGGCAGCCGGTACACTGGGTCATGGTGCAGCGCGACTGAGTATCGCGCACCGTGAAGGGCGGTCATTTCTTGATGAGCGGTATTTCACGGACCCATATCGGATCTTTACCCCACGTACGGCGCCCAACGAGCCGGTATCGGTGGTTCTGAGCACGCTGTCTGGCGGATTGGTCGGGGGTGACCGGTTGACCTTCAGTGGTCATGTCAAATCCGATGCAGCGGCACAATTTGTGGGCCAGGCGGCAGAGAAGATTTACGGTTCGGTGGGACCAACAACCAACGTGACCTTCGACCTCTCCGCAGAGACTGGGGCTTGGCTGGAACAGGTGCCGCAGGAAACAATTCTGTTCAACGAGGCAAAGCTTGACCGGCACTTCAACATCGCGCTTCACCCCGACGCCCGAGCCCTGATTGGCGACATGGTGGTTTTGGGGCGTTTGGCGATGGGTGAGCGGTTTGAATTGGGTGCTTTTTCGGACACGTGGAAACTGACTTTTGGTGATCGGCTGGTTTGGTGCGATCGCACGGGGTTTGAGGGTGCGGGGATTTTCAAGGCCAAGGGAAATACCTTTGGCCTCGATGGTGCACAGGCTTTTGCGACGGTTCTGTATGTCGGCGATGACGCAGCGAAGGTGGTCGATCTGATCCGTGCCAGCGGGGTTGAAGAGCGCGCGGCTGCAATGGAAATTCGCATGGGGACAACGCACTTGGGAACCCATTCACTGGTCCGGTTGATGGGACCAGTGCCGCAACAGGTTCGAACGCTGCTCGGTGAGATTTGGAAACAACTGCGATCGGAAATGGGAGGCTATGCGCCTCGCTTGCCGACGCTTTGGTCGATTTAAGGAGGGTGGAACCCAATGAAGCTTAGTCCCAGAGAAAAGGACAAATTGCTCGTCAGTCTGGCTGCAATGGTAGCGCGTGGGCGGCTGGAACGCGGTGTGAAGCTCAACCATCCCGAGGCGGTGGCGCTGATTACGGATTTCGTGGTCGAAGGGGCGCGTGATGGTCGTCGGGTCGCGGATCTCATGAGTGCTGGTGCCGAAGTGCTCTGCCGGGATCAGGTGATGGAGGGTATTCCCGAGATGATCCATGAGATTCAGGTCGAAGCGACCTTTCCGGACGGCACCAAGCTGGTCACTGTCCACAACCCGATCCGTTAGGCGAAAAGGATAACTGCAGATGATCCCCGGAGAACTGATCCTCGCCGATGGCGAGATTGAACTCAACAAAGGCTTGGCAACAACCTCGGTCACCGTGGCGAACACGGGCGACCGGCCCATTCAGGTGGGCAGTCACTATCACTTCTACGAAACAAATCCCGCGTTGGATTTTGATCGAGGCGCCGCACGGGGGTTTCGGCTGAATATTCCCGCCGGAACAGCAGTCCGGTTTGAGCCCGGTCAGACGCGCGACGTTGAGTTGGTTGCGCTGGCCGGCGAGCGGCAGGTTTTTGGGTTCAATCAAAAAGTGATGGGGGGTCTGGACTGATGGCAAGCCAAGACAGAGCATCCTATGCCTCCATGTTCGGACCGACAGTCGGTGACAAGGTTCGCTTGGCGGATACCGAGCTGTTTATCGAAGTCGAGAAGGACTTCACCACCTACGGCGAAGAAGTGAAATTTGGGGGTGGTAAGGTCA
>JBMTIF010000106.1:0-7179 GCA_049437045.1 Alphaproteobacteria bacterium
AGAAGCCGTAGCCCAGTTCTGTTGGGGTGGTGTAGTAGTCCTCGATGTTGTCGGAAACAAACGAACCACCGATGGTCCCATTGGCCTCGTAGGAGGCTTCGCTCAACCAGTCGCGGTACTCTGCCAACATGCCATCCCCGGTGTAGATGCCGGGCAAAGGCGATGGGATCCAGCCCGACTCAAGCGTGTTGGTGCTGTAAGCACGGCTCCCAACCTGATACAGGTCCACACCTACGTCGCGGGCGGCCTGCATGATGGTGCTCTGGATGTAGTGTTTGTCCTCATACGGCCCCCAGATTTCCAGACCCGGAGCGCCGGCCATGCCGTGACGCAGAGCCTGCACCTTGCGCGAGCCGACGTTGATCCACTGCACGTGGAAGAACTTGATGTCTGGCACGGGGCCGCCATTGATCTTGTCGAAGATCGCGTTTGCATCCGGGCCTTGAATCTGGAAGCGGTAGTGGGTCCGATAGATGGCACGACCGTCCGGGCGGCTGTCCGAGCGCGGATCATGCTTGATCTGAACCGACCACTTGCCCACGGCCGCCTGAAACTTCAGCCAGTTACAGGTCGGGGCGCGCCCTACCAGCACGAACTTATCCATCCGCTCGCGGAAAATGATGACGTCACCAATAACATGCCCGTTCGGTGTCACAGGCACAAAGTGCTTGGCGCGGTTGAGATCGAAGTTCGCGAAACTGTTAATCCCAGTGTGAGACAGAAAGGCTTCAGCGTCTGGACCCTCAACGATCAGTTCGTCCATGTGGTGGGTTTGGTCGAAAAGGACTGCTGACTCCCGCCACGCGCGCTGTTCATCGCGCCAGTTTGAGAATTCTGGAGCCACGACGGGGTAGACATACATTCCTGTTTGAGAGTTCCTCAGCATGCTTACGCTGCTGCCGTGCTGAGCGATCAATTCATTCAAACTTGTCATGAGTCCTTAGTTTCCTTTTTCAGGCTGCATCTACGAGCGCTAAACCAGGGATGCGCTCGGCGAGTTTTGGGTTTTCATTGGTGATGTATTCGAGGTTCACGCGCGCCAGGCGCGCATGCTCTCGGGCGAGGCTTTCGGCGCGTGTTCCTTCACGGTTCACGATCGCGTCGAAAATGTTCAGGTGTTGTCGGTGCGCGCGGCGAAGGGACTCTTGGAAGTCCGGAATGAGCTCCTGCCCACCCAAAAAGGCAGTCGGCGACGCCACAGGCAAGCGGCAGGCGCGTTCTAGCTCTCGCTCGATCAGGCTGCTTTCGCACAATCGGGCCATGAGCTCATGAAAATGTTGGTTCAGGGGAACGTAACGGGAGAAATCCGGCGTATCCGGCTTGAACACCGCATCGCTCAGCTCGCTGAGAACTTCGCGACACTCTTCCATCATCTCTTTGCTGACACCACGCTCCGCAGCCAGACGCACGGCCATTCCTTCGAGAACACCGCGCAGCTCGATTGCGTCGACAATATCCTGCATCGTAAAGCGAGCCACACGACAGCCGCCCGACGGCAGTCGCTCAAGCATCCCCTCCTCGACCAGCCGGTCGATTGCCTGCCGAAGCGGAGTGCGCGATATACCCAAGCGTTCAGCCAGCGCTGTTTCAGACAGACGATCGTGTGGTGCAAAATCGCCGCCGAGAACGAGACTGCGAAGTTGACCCAATCCCTTGTCGAACTGTGAGCGCCGTCGCTTGGTCATTTAGCTGTCCTTATTCCTCTAAGTCTGAGTTTCACTACTCAGCAATTTGTATACAAAAAAATGAAATGAAGGGACTTTGGCAAGTTAAAAAGCACTAAAGGAATGAAAATTGTACACAAGATTGCTCTATTGAGGTACTTTTCACTGAGTTACTTTGAATTCAAATTGGTTAAGGACGCTATAAGGTGAGAACCGTCGCACTGATTCCCGGCCTCGTATCGGACGCTCGAGTCTGGCGTACTCTGCGGAACGCACTCGAAGGAAGGGCGATCCTCCACGACGGTAACATCACGGTTTTCCCCGACATCGCTCAAATGGCGATGGGGCTTCTTTTCGAGACTGAAGGGGAGCTGATTGTGGTTGGTCATTCCCTTGGTGGGCGCGTTGCTATGGAAATGGCGCGGCAAAGCCCTGATCGGGTTAAGGCTCTGGTGTTGGCAAATACGGGCCACACGCCCAAGAAGCCCGGAGAAGAAGTCAAGCGCCACGAGATGATCGCTCTGGGGCATCGCAGCATGGACGAGCTCGCGGCTCAATGGCTCCCACCGATGCTAGATCCTGCGCGGGTCGGTGACGCGGCTCTGATTGCAGACTTGACCGAAATGGTGCTCAAAGCTGGTGCTGAGGTCCACGAACGACAAATTTGCTCGCTCCTGAACCGACCAGATGCTGGAACCTATATGCCATCCTGTCAGGCTCCCGTTCTCTTGATCACCGGCGCACAGGATGGATGGTCTCCCGAGGCTCAACATCGTGAAATTCAGCAGATGGTGCCCGATGGTGAGCTTAAGGTGATCGACAATGCCGGGCACTTCATGCCGGTCGAGCAGCCTGCGGCGACGGCGGATGCCATCGTTGAATGGTTGGAGCGCCGAGACTTGCTTTAATTCACGCTGGTACACTCGCTAAGCCAAAAGTCTGCTAAAGTCGCTGTTATAGAAATAAATGCAGGCCCCAGATTCCATGACACCTTTTCGCTCTTGGTCTTCCGTTGCTCACCACCTTGTCGCAGTCGCAGCTGGGCGTGAGCCTGCGGATCTGATTATTCAGGGCGGTACCCTGATCAATGTCCAGTCACGGGAAGTCCTCGAAGGCTGGCAGGTTGCCATTTCAAAAGGCCGCTTCGCCTTCGTTGGGCCAGATGCCTCGCATTGCATGGGCGATCAGACTGAGGTTGTCGATGCGCAGGGCCAGTTCCTGATCCCGGGTTTCTGCGACGGGCATATGCACATCGAAAGCGGCATGCTGACCCCGGCGGAATTCGCGGCGGCTGTGGCCCCCCACGGCACCACAACCATGTTCACGGACCCGCACGAAATTGCAAACGTCTTGGGATTGGACGGCGTGCGGATGATGCACGACGAAGCGCTCATGCAGCCCGTGAATATCTTCACCCAGATGCCTTCGTGCGCGCCATCCGCCCCGGGGTTAGAGACGACGGGCTATGAGATTGGCCCCGAAGATGTTGCTGAGGCCATGACCTGGCCGGGGATTATTGGCTTAGGTGAAATGATGAACTACCCCGGTGTGATCAACGGCGATCCGCAAATGCTGGCAGAGATGGCGGCAACTATGGATGCAGGCAAGACGGTCGGCGGCCACTACGCTTCACCCGACAGGGGTATCGCCTTTCATGCCTACGCAGCCGGTGGTGCAGCTGACGATCATGAGGGCACGGCAGAGGCCGACGCCATTTCGCGCGTGCGTCAGGGGATGCGGTCGATGCTGCGCTTGGGGTCGGCGTGGTACGACGTGGAAAGCCAAATCACCGCCATCACTGAAAAAGGGCTGGATCCGCGCAATTTCCTGCTTTGCACCGATGATTGTCATTCCGGCACGCTGGTCAATGACGGCCACATGAACCGGGTTGTGCGTCATGCTATTGAATGCGGATGCGATCCATTGATTGCCCTGCAAATGGCAACCATCAACACCGCAACCCATTTCGGGCTCGAACGCGAATTGGGAAGTATCGCACCGGGGCGTCGGGCTGATGTCATCCTGACCAACAGCCTGACTGATCTGCCCATCAATACGGTCTTTGCTCGCGGCGTCAGGGTGGCTGAAGCCGGCAAGATGCTGGTCGAATGCCCTCACTTTGATTGGCGAAAATCCGCGTGGAATACCGTGCACTTGGGTAAAGTACTACAGGGCGATGATTTCAGCATCACAGCCCCCGCCGGTGCCAACGCCGTGCGCGCTAAAGTCATCGGCGTCGTAGAGAATCAGGCCCCGACCAAAGCACTGACCTTTGAACTTCCTGTCACTGAAAACCGCGTTCAAGCGACCGGTGAAGTTTGCCAGATAGCCCTTGTCGAGCGTCACCGCGCAACCGGTGAAGTCACCAACGGCTTTGTTTCTGGTTTTGGCTATACGGGGAAGATGGCTATTGCTTCTACGGTGGCCCATGACAGCCACCATATGATTGTTGTCGGAACAGATCGGGACATGATGGCCGCTGCCGCTAATCGTTTGGGAGATGTGGGCGGTGGTGTAACGGTCTGGAAAGACGGTGAGGAGATCGCTTTGGTCGAGTTGCCAATTGCTGGTCTGATGTCTGACAGTCCAGCCGCTGAAGTTGCGGCAAAAGCGCAAGCGATGGTCGATGCGATGGCGGCCTGCGGCTGCACGCTCAACAACGCCTACATGCAGCATTCTCTGCTGGCTTTGGTGGTTATTCCGGAGTTGAGGATTTCCGATCTGGGGCTGGTAGACGTGCTGAAGTTTGAACTGACCGATGTCTTCGAAAGCAACGACTAGAGCTGGTCATTCGCCTTTCTGATGCGGCGGCGTTCCAGCTTTTCTGCGAGGTTCAGGCCCACACCGGGACGGCTCCACGGACAAACGGCGATACAGATCGCGCAGCCTTGATGTTCATTGAAGAACGGAAGGCATTTGTCGAAGTCCACGTACCACTTCGTTTCCCCTCGAACCAATTGCTTCTCGCTGGCGATGGCGGCGGGTGGGCAAGCGTCCTCACAGACCCGGCAGTTCATACAGAAATCATCAATCCCGTGATCCTGTTGCGAGGTCTGGGGCAAGGGACAATCGGTTAATACGGCAGAGAGTCGAAAACTCGACCCAAACTCCGGGGTGATGAGCGAACCGTGCTTTCCCAGCTCTCCGAAGCCGGCCTTAATGGCTGCAGGGATCATGGCGAGTTTGCCGGACATGGGGCCGGTCAGTGGTTCAGCATCCCAGCCGTGGTTCCGTAACCAGTTAGCGCAATACTTCGCGCCATAAGCTGCTCGCCGGTATTGGCGCATGACCTCCAGGCCGCCTTCAGGTGCTGGCGCTTTGCTGATCTCTGCAAAGTCATGGTGAAACCCCAGCACCACAAGGTATTTGAAGCCGATTTTCTGGCCCTCAAAAGCCCAGTCGGGGTCAAAGGTCGTAACCCCGAACTTGTCAAAACTCCCCTCGCCCAAAGCGATATTCACGAAGGCTGACAAGGTTTCGGCTCTTATGGGCTGCTGAACCTGTGCGACAGGGTCAAGGGCAGCATCGAGGATAGTTGCACGCCGCTCCCGTTCAATCTGATAACCCTCCAGACCCGGATCAACGGTATAGAACCACCGCTGCACGGCACCGTGTGCCACATCGTCAGGATCGTTGCCCCAGTAAACGTAGGCAGGTCGGCGTTTTACAGTCTCACCCAGGCCGTTGATGTCATTGCCTGATACCTCGGGGTACAGGGCCATCTGCTCAGGTTTGGGCACAAAAGAATGCTTCGTCACGGTTCCCTCCTCCTCCGCTCAGACTTTAGCCGTCCGAGATTGGTCAGTCATCGGGGGTCAATCCCTCATAACGCGCCAGCACCTTAGTCGCTGTGGCTAGAATAGTGGGATACAGAGGTGGTGGAGGTGCTTGCTGAAGCCGGATGCCGATGTCCCTTTCCAACCGTTCGATCAGGTCTTCATCGGGTAAGTCGTTGTTGCTCAGCGGAAAGTTTGCGCCCAGATAGCGAGAATCCCAAACCTGCGCTCGGCAGTTCTCAACTGTGTGCTGCTCTGCCAGAAACTGGCCTCTCGGCCCTAGTTCAGCGATCAATTCGGTCCCAATCTGGTCAGGCGAGACCCGGAGACCTTCCCACATCTTTTTGAGCAATCCGGCCAAATCATCGCACAGAACCAAAGCATGCTCTGAGAAGGTTAGCCCCTGATCCAGTGAGCCAAGGTAATCGCAGGTCGCGGGCCGATTGTAGAACATCTGCATCATGTTCGCAGACAGCTCCCAAACCGCATCCTGATTGAACCGTCGTGCCACCGAACATCCGCCTGTGCCGGTGAGAGGCGGAATGCCCAGCGACCGCCGTACCTGACAAATCGCCATGTCGGCCATTGAGGTCTGTGAAAAGCTGCCAATGGCCCCTGTGGCGGGTTCCATGAAGTACACATCCGAGCAGCCGATGCAGAAGCTTCCCTCTGCGGCCAACTGGCCCAGAACCATTGCCGCAATATCCGTCATCAGGGAATGCGTAACGCATCCAGCCAGAGTGATAGGCGAGGACGCGCCTCCAATGGGCAGCGTTCCGACCCCAACAGGCACCCCTGCCCGCGCAGCCATGATGATCTGATCGATATGGATGTGGGCAAAGTTGACAGGAAGCGGGGTTACAAGGTGCAGGAAATAGGGCTTGGCCCGTAATGCTTCCCCGTCGCCTCTCAGAGCCGTCGCGATCTCGATGGCTCCTGCCAGAGAAACCGGATACTCGCAAAGCCACTCCAGCGGCTTGGTGGTGTTTTCCATCATGCAGATGAATTCATCCACCTCTCCGTGCATGGTGGAGTTCGGAACGTTCTTCACCATCGTGCAGACAGCATCGATGTTCGGTAATCCGTCAGCCAGCCGTGTAATCCTCGCTAAGTCATCGCGTGTTGAGGGTCTGGGCTGGCCCGTAGATGGGTCGTAAACGGCGATACAGGTCATTCCGGGCATGAAACTGGAGTGATCGGTGTCGATGCTAACCGGGTTCTCGCCATTTCGGTCCCATAGGATTGTCGACTTCGCGACGCTCTCAAGTGCCCAGCGGGAGACCTCTTCAGGGATCAGAACAAGCCCGTCCCCCTTCACCTCGCACCCTGCCCCCGCAAGCAGGTCGTCAGCCTCCGAACCAGGTTCGAAAATAACGCCAGAGGTAGCAACTAGCTTGAGCGCCGTGTCGATAATCAGGGACACATCAGTGGGTGTCAGCGGCTGGTAGGGCTGTGTCCAGCCAGCGTGACGGCCGCTAGGAATAGGCGCTTTGGGGGCTGTTTCTTTGCTGCGACGTCGAGCTCTGCGCATGGAGATGCCTTCAGGTTTTGTGAAAGCAAGACTAGGCCATAGCGCCATAAAGAAACAAATATTATTTGAGCGCTTAATTAAATAATAGACAGGATGGCTATCATCACGCCATGCTTTGCCACGTGCTAGGGTTGTTGTGCGGGCCCTGAAGAAAACTGAGGAAAATATGCGCGACCCACGCCACGATATTCTTTTTGAACCGGTGCAG
>JBMTIF010000107.1:0-7146 GCA_049437045.1 Alphaproteobacteria bacterium
ATGGCTTTTGGCGCTTGTTGCGCGAAGGATTGCGCGGGCATACCGGCTGGGGTCCGGCATGGCGCGATCCAGAGCCGAAAGCAGAGTATGACGTCATCATCATTGGCGGCGGCGGACATGGCCTCGCGACAGCCTACTACCTCGCCAAGGTCCACGGCATCACCAATGTTGCAGTGCTTGAAAAAGGCTATCTGGGCGGAGGAAACGTCGGGCGAAACACGACAATCGTGCGGTCCAACTATCTGCACACGGGCAATGAGCTGTTTTATGAAAAGTCACTGCAGCTGTGGGAAGGGCTATCGGCGGATCTGGACTACAATGTCATGTTCTCTCCGCGCTCTATCATCAACTGTTTCCACACGGATGGTCAGCGTGATGCCGATGCTCGACGTGGCAACCAAATGATCCTGCACGGGGCTGACGCGGTGCTGTTGGACAAAGAAGGTGTCCGCCGCGAAGCGCCATTGATCGATGTCGACAACCCCCGCTTCCCCATCTACGGCGGCCTGATGCAGAAACGGGCTGGTACGGCCAGACATGATGCTGTTGCCTGGGGCTTTGCGCGCGGGGCGGACCAGCGCGGGGTGGATCTGATCCAGAACTGCGAAGTGACAGGCATCGATGTGGAAGGTGGCCGTGTAACAGGTGTTCAAACCACACGCGGGCCGATAAAGGCGAAGAAGATCGGGATGGCGGTTGCTGGCAGCACCTCTCGCGTGGGCGCGCTCGCCGGGCTGCGCTTACCGATTGAGAGCCACGTGCTGCAGGCCTTTGTCACTGAAGGCATCAAGCCCATGCTGCACAACGTCATTACCTTTGGCGCCGGGCATTTCTACATTTCGCAGTCTGACAAAGGTGGGTTGGTCTTTGGCGCAAACCTCGACGGTTACAACACCTACGCCCAGCGCGGAAACCTTCCGTTGATCGAGCACGTGATGGAAGCCGGGGTTTCCTTTGTTCCAGCCATGTCAAAAGTCCGACTGCTGCGGTCATGGGGTGGCGTGATGGATATGAGCCCGGACGGCTCTCCGATCATCGACAAAACGCCGATTGAAGGCCTCTACCTCAACGCCGGCTGGTGCTACGGCGGGTTCAAGGCGACGCCGGGGTCTGGCTGGTGCTTTAGCCATCTGATCGCCGACAAACCGACTCATCACATCGAACAGATGCGCCTTGACCGCTTTCGGACCGGCTACGTTATCGACGAGCTTGGCGCCGGCGCGCAGCACAACCTGCATTAAGGGAAAGACAAGACATGCTGATCCCCTGCCCCCATTGCGGCCTGCGACCCTCAGAAGAATTCACCCCCAAAGGCCTCGCCGAAGCGCCTCGCCCTGCAATTGGTGGCGATGACCGGCCCGAGGATGATGCATGGCAAGACTACCTCCACACCCGCACCAACCGGGCTGGCGAAACGGATGAGTATTTCCATCACGTGCTGGGCTGTCGGTCGTGGGTTGTCGTCCACCGGAATACGCTGACACACGAGGTTTCAGGCGCGACACTGGCATCCGAATTCTGGGCCAAAAAGAAGCAAGCGCAGGAGGCTGGCCAATGACCACAAGGCTTCCTCAACCCAACAGGCTTGAAACCGGCGGCATCATTGATCGAGACCGTCCGGTAACCTTTACCTTTGATCGACGGGTTTATCAGGGCTACGCGGGGGACTCTCTGGCCTCGGCTCTGCTCGCCAGTGGCGTGAAGCTGTTCGGCCGGTCGTTCAAGTATCACCGTCCGCGTGGTATCCTTGGCGCTGGACCCGAAGAGCCGAACGCGCTGGTGGAAGTGGATCACGGCCCGGCCGAGCGCGACCCCAACCACCGCGCGACCATGCTGGAAATCTATGAGGGGTTAGAGACCTTTTCCCAAAACCACATCGGTCCGTTGAATATGGACTTGATGGAGGTCAACGACCTGATCAGCCGGTTCCTGCCAGCGGGTTTTTACTACAAGACCTTCTTTTTTGGTGGTCTGCAGGCGTGGTATCGGCTGTACGAGCCGATCATTCGCCGGGCTGCTGGTCTGGGCCGCCCGCCTATGGCACCTGACCCACACCACTATGACAAAGTTTACACCCACGCAGACACGCTCGTCGTCGGGGGTGGGATTGCTGGGCTGACCGCTGCACTGTCGCTGGCCAAGGCCGGGCAGTCGGTTGTTGTTTGCGAAGAGCGCGACCGCATGGGTGGTTCGGCGCTGTGGCAGGGTGAGCGCTTTGATGGTCAGTCTGGCGCGGATTACGTGAACCACCTGTGCCGCGAGATCGAAACAGCAGGCGGGCGCTTGTTGCCGCGAACAACTGTGTTTGGGGTCTACGATGCAGGCACTTTTGGCGCTGTTGAGCGTTGCCACGATCACCTCGCCAAAACCGACCGTAAGCCGCATACGGCACGGATGAAATACCACCGCATACAAGCGACAAACATCGTCTACGCCACCGGCGCAATCGAGCGGTCTGTCGGGTTCAAAGGCAACGACCGCCCTGGCATTATGCTGGCCAGCGCAGGACATACATTTCTGGGCAAATACGGCGTTCGGGTTGGTCAGGAAACGGCTGTGTTCACCACCCACGACGGCGGCTATGGCGCAGCGGCTGCCATGGCTGCAGCCGGGGCTTCGGTAACGGTGCTGGACGCCCGCCCGGATGCCGATGTGACAATCGAAGGCGTCAAGGTGCTCAAAGGCGTGTATGCGACACAGGGGCATGGACGGCTGGGTCTGCGTCGCGTGGACTAAGATGGCGCGTCAGCCGGATCGCTGGAGGTGGATAGCATGCTGGTTGCCGGCGGCTGGAATCCTGCTGTGCACCTGACCTCCCACACCACCGATCGTCGTCAGTCCAAACCGGTGTATGACCCTGAGCTGCTTGCGTTCGTCCCGCCAGAGCTGGCGTCGCAAGAAGCCGCCGCTGGCTCCGTCACAGGTGCGATGAGCACGGCGGATTGCCTAAGCTCCGCGCTGGCGGCTGGCCAGAAGCTGGGCGGCAAGGCTGTTGACCTTCCAACCGTAGAAAGCGCCCTGCCCGTATCCAAACCGATGGAGATGTGGGCTGTCCCCGGCGCTGGCGATGCGGCATTCCTCGACATGCAGAACGATGCGACTGTGAAAGATGTAAAGCTGTCCGCGCAGGAAGGCTTCAAGTCTGTCGAGCACATGAAGCGCTACACCACGCTCGGCATGGCAACGGACCAGGGCAAGACCGCAAACGTCACCGGGCTCGCGTTGCTGGCCTCAGCCACGGGCCGTGATATCGCGCAGGTCGGTACCACAACTTTCCGACCACCCTACACGCCCATTCCTGTCGGCGTTCTGGCCGGACATCACCGCCAGCGTGACTACGAGCCCTTCCGCTACTCCCCGATCCACAAGTGGGCAGAAGCCAAGGGCGCAACATTTATGGAAGCAGGCCTGTGGATGCGCCCCGCCTACTTCACCCGACCGGGGGACAAAGACTGGCTGGACAGCGCCGTGCGTGAGACCAGGGCAGCACGTGAGTCATTCGGCATCACCGACGTCTCGACCTTGGGCAAAATCGACATTCAAGGGCCAGATGCAGCCGAGTTCCTCAACCGCCTCTATACCAATGGCTGGAAGTCCCTGCCCGTCGGTAAGGCGCGCTATGGTCTGATGCTCCGAGAAGACGGCCTAGTCTTAGATGACGGGACAACCTCGCGCTTGGGCGAGGATCATTTCTACATGACCACGACAACCGCCCACGCCGCGGGCGTCATGGCCCATATGGAATTCTTGCACCAGTCCGCGTGGCCGGATTTGCGCGTGGCGTTTGCGTCTGTCACTGACCAGTGGGGCGGCTTGGCGTTGGCTGGACCCAATTCGCGGGCTTGTTTGGCCAAGCTTTTCCCTGATGTGGATGTCAGCAACGACGGTTTGCCCTTCATGGGCGTGATCGAAACTGAGTGGCAGGGTCACACAGCGCGGATTTTCCGAATCTCGTTTTCGGGTGAACTCGCTTACGAAGTGGCCGTGCCTGCGGATGTCTTCGAAGCCTTCTGGCTGGAAGCCATGAGCGCTGGTGCTGAATGGAACATCACCCCCTACGGCCTCGAAGCCCTCAACATCTTGCGCATCGAAAAGGGCCATGTGACTGGCGCTGAACTCGATGGTCGCGTGTCTATGGATGACGTGGGCTTGGGCAAGATGGTGTCATCAAAGAAAGACTTCGTGGGTCGTGCCATGTCCCAGCGCGCGGCCTTTGCCGACCCCGACCGGGTGAAAATGGTGGGTCTGGTTGCTGCCAACCCCGACGATAAAATCATCGGTGGCGGCATCCTGTTCGCGAGCAAGGATGGCCCCTTCGACCACACGACCATGCTCGGCTATGTCACCTCCGTGGCGCAGTATTCACCGCTGAAAGACCGGTCCATCGCACTGGCATTCGTCAAAAACGCCAGCGATTGGCATGGCAAGACGCTCTACGTCGTCAGCCACGTTCACAACAAATCCATCATGGAAGTTCGCGCCGAAAGTCCGCATTTCTATGACCCGCAGAATGAAAAGGTGATGGGCTGATGAGCATCGTCTTGAGCAACCCTTTGGGGCCAAAATGGACCGCTGGCCGCCACGGTAGTCCCGACGCGGAGATCGCAGGCATCCGCGCCCGCCATGCAGCGGGTCTGACCGTCGTCGAAGTCGCTGCGCTGCCCGGGCAGGAAGCCGAGCTGCGCGGGGCGCTAAAAGCGGCCTTTGGCATGGAATTGGGTCAGGGAAGCCCGGCGGACTCAGCGGAAAACGCCCTGTGCACCGGGCCGGGGCGCTATCTGCTGACCGGGCACGACGTCCACGCGGTCAAGGCTGCGGTCGGTGACTTGGGGCTGGCTGTGGATCAGTCTTCGGGGCGCGTGCGGATATCGATTGACGGACCTGAATGCGCTGGTCTGTTGGCCAAGACATGCCCGCTAAATCTGGCGGCTTGGCCCGTGGGTGCGGCGCACGCGAGCCATTTCCTGCACATCGCATGCTGCTATTTCCGCCGCGCCGACGATGGGTTCGACCTTTACTTTGGCCGCTCCTTCGCGCAATCCGCCGCCGAATGGCTGCTCGATGCCGGAGCCGAGTTTGGGGTCGAGGTGGTTTAGATTCTCAAAAACAGGATTGTCCCCCCGAACAGGGGGAACTCCACCTATTCCTCGATCACCACGCCGCCAGCCGCGACTTCGGCGGCTGCTGCTTCCTGACGGGCCTTGGCCTCGTCCTCGCTGATGACTTCAACGGTTTCCAGCTGATAGCCGAGGATCAGCATAGCCTGCGCATTGGCCTGCTCAATTTCGGAAATCTGCTTGTGCGTCAGCCCGCCTTCGCGCCACTGACCCGCCTTGCCGCTGCGGAAGAACGGACGCTCTTCAGAGCGGATGTTGCCGTAGTTGCCAGCCTTTTCCGCCTCAGCCATCTTTTCAAAGGTCGTCGCGGCCAGCGCCTTGTCGAACTGCGCAAAGTCGAGGTTCAGGTTCAGGAACTGTACGACTTTCAGCATCTCACGGCGCGGGTTTTCGACCAGATCCTCAAACCGCACAAACAGGCGCGGCATGGACGGACGCAGCGCCCAGGACATGACGTTCCGGGTCCAGGAGCCGATGGGCTGCGGTGTCGTACCCTTGGCCAGCAGCGCGAACTGCGGCTGGTTCATGTTCGCAATGGCCGCATCAATCGGCATGCCCATGTCAGACGCCAGCGAAATCGCGATGTCACGCGGGTCACGAACGACGACCACGGCCGCACGGGAAAAGTTGGGGTGGAAGGTCGCTTTGCCGGACCAATCGGTCTGCATGATGTGCGAGCGCATCACCAGATCGCCTTTGGCCTGCGCACAGGCACGCAGCAGGAACTCCGGACGCTTCTCACCGATATCAGCAGGCTTGAGCTTGGACACCTCTTCGCGCATCAGCGCCTCAAAGATGTTCGCGTTGCTGTCGTGGGCAAAGGCGCGGCCCATGTTGGGCAGGTTTACCTCATCGAGCTTGGCCATGTAGGTGTGCAGGAACGCGCGGATCCAGCTGTTGCCCGAGCGCGGGTAGGACTGAATCCACGAAATGCGAGACGTGGGCAGCTTTTGCTTGGCAAAGGGGTTCTTGGCACCAGCGACCGGGGTTTTCTTTTCTTCAGCCATCAGCCTGTCTCATCTCGTTCCGTTCTGGGCGGGTGAAATCGGGTTACATCGTGCCCGGATAGCCGCCACCATCCAGCACAAGGTTTTGCCCGGTTATATAGCCAGCACGCGCAGAGCAAAAGAACGCACACGCATGGCCGAACTCTTCTGACGTACCAAAGCGCTTGGCCGGGTTTCGTGCGGCACCGTCATTCCATGCCTGTTCAAAGGTTTGCCCGGTGATTTTGGCCGTATGTTGGTAGTTCTGCACCAGCCGGTCGGTTTCATGCTGACCGGGCAGCAGGTTGTTGATCGTGACGTTATGCGCAGCCACCTGCCGCGCCAGACCCGCAACAAAGCCGGTCAGCCCCGTTCGCGCGGCGTTGGACAGGCCCAAGTGCGGGATCGGTGCTTTGACTGCGGCAGAGGTGATGTTGACGATCCGGCCAAAGCGCCGCTCGATCATCCCGTCAATGGTCGCTTCGATCAGCGCGACGGGGGAGTACAGATTGGCGTTCAGCGCCTTCATCCAGTCCTCTTGGCTCCAATCGCGGAAGTCACCGGGCGGCGGACCGCCAGCGTTGTTGACCAGAATATCCGGGTTTGGCGCAGCGGCGAGCAGGGTTTCGCGCCCCTCTGCCGTGGTGACGTCCGCCGCAACCGCCGTAACCGTCCCGGCCCCGGCAACCGCGCGCACGGCGGCTTCGGCAGCGGCGAGGCTGTCGGCGCTGCGGCCATTGAGGACGACATTCGCCCCTTCTTGGGCCAGCGCGCGTGCGCAGCCCAGTCCCAACCCCTTGGACGACGCACAAACAATCGCCGTTTTACCGCTCAGCCCCAGGTCCATGACGCTCTTCCCCTTTGATACAAAAACAGTCTCCCGTGTTCATATCGCTGGTACCTCCACCCGTCCACCCTGCGGGTAAGCGCGCTTGCCCCCAACAAGCCCACCCCGAGTAGCGCGAACCGTGTATCGAGGGGCGGGCGTTCTTCCGTGCTCGCCCCTTCGATACCGCCTAGCGGCCAACTCAGGGAGGGCTGGC